>CANRGI010000007.1 GCA_947630095.1 uncultured Bacilli bacterium | reverse complement strand
TTATACAGTAGAAAAAGATATACTCCATTTAAAAATGTATTTAAATATGGAATATGAAGAATTACCAGAAGAAGATACATTAAATGAAAATGAAGAAAAAGAGGGAGATACTTTAGAAATGATAGATGATTTAATTAATTCTATGAATGAAACTAAAATAGAAGATAAACCTATAGAAGTAAATCCAATAGTAGAAACTAATACTATTAAAGAAGAAAAAATAGAAAAAAATGAAACTGAAGATGTAATTAAAGATATTATATATGATAATGAACAAAATGTTTACTTTAAATATAAAATATATATAATGAGAGAAGAAGATACTATAGAAAGTGTTGCTATTAAATATAATGTTACACTTGATACTTTAAGAGAATATAATGATATAAGCAATGTGAATATAGGAGATAAAATCATTATTCCATTTATAAATAATGTCCAAGATTAATAAAATAAGAATAATAGGTAATGTTAAAATATTAGAAAGTGATAATGAAAAAGTAGTAATAAAAAAGAAAAAGAAAGATTTAAGTACTTTATTTGATTATTTATCACAAAGAGATTTTAATGGGTTTCCTATAATTATAGAAGAAAATAAAGAAGAAATAAGATATAAATATTATAGTGTTAACTATTTAAATCCAAGTAATGACGAAGACTTAATAAAAACTATAAGTGATTTACATTATAAAACAACTTATTATAAAGATGTAAGTAGAAAGAAATATAAAGATATTTACAATACACTAATGGAAAATGTTGATTATCTAAAAGAATATTATGATAATTTAATTAGAACAATAGATTTAAAAACATATATGTCTCCAAGTGACTATTTAATAGCAAGAAATTACTCTATTATTTCTTCATTACTTTTATACATAGAAAAAGAACTAAATTCTTGGTATAATTTAGTTAAAGATAAAACTAAAGAGAGAGTATGTATTGTTCATAATAATTTAAAAAGAGATAACTTTATAGATAGTGAAGGTGGGATACTTACAGGTTGGGATAATTATTTGGTTGATACACGAGTACTTGATATATATAAATTATACAAAAATGAATATAAAAATTTAGATTTTAAGAATTTATTTACTATTTATAATGAAAAGTATCCTTTAAGTAAAGAAGAAATAAAGTTATTTAATGTTATGGTAAGTATGATTAAAAAAATAGAAACTGAAGGTAAGGAATTAGAACGTATTAAAGAGATAAAAGAAATGATAGATTATATTTATAGGACTAATGATTTAGTTTCAACTATCTTTAAATAATTCATAGATAAGTGCGAGTACTAGAAGAATTAATAATATAACATTACCTCGGTTAGGAGATATAAGAGTAAATATACATTGCCATAATATTAAGACTATATTTACAGTTAATAAGATTACATCAAACAATTTTCTATTAGTTTTATATAGATTAATAATTTCTTTAAATTTATTCATAATATATTATATGATAGAAAACATATAAGAGTGAATACTCTAATGTGTTTTTTATTTGTCTTTTAGTTATTTTTGGTATATAATTTATAATAGGTGAAGGATATGAGAAATAATATATTTGTTAGAATTATTACAAGTATGCCTATTATTTTATTAACTTTATATTTTATTCCTGTTTTAGGTGTTATACTTGCTTTATTTAGAGGATTAGTTTATAAAAATGTTACTAAATATTCAAGTATATTTATATTTATAGGTTTTATATTACTTATTCCTGCTTTAGTAGATTTTATAATGGGGTTATTTAGTATAAGTTCAAAAGATATACCTTATTTAAGTAATATTATGAGTAGTAAATTTTATACTAATGATTTAATAGATTATAGTAAGTTATTAATAACTATAGGAGTTTTATATATAATAGTATCACTAATAGCAAGAAATGCTTTAAATCGAGCAGGAAAATCATTAAATGATTATTTAAAAAGAGAAGATTTAAAATATCAAGAAATTGCTAGAGAAAATGATATGAAAATTAAATTAAAACAAGAAAAAGCAAAGAATACTAAAGTAGTATATTGTCCTTATTGTGGGGCAGATAATATATTAACTGAAAGTACTGGAGTATGTAAATATTGTAGAAGAAATATTAAGGCTAAATAACTTTAATTTTAATCTTTATTTTGGTATAATTAATTTAGAGTAGGTGAGGTTATGAATAAAAAAGGTTTTATATCAATGGCAGTTGTTTATACATTTTTAATTTTATTTTTACTATTAATTACATCATTATTATCTATGTATTCATTTAGAAATGATATAATAGGAGGACAAGAAGATAGTGTTAAAGACGAATTAAATGAGGAGTATAATTTATGAAAAAAGGTTTTGTATTTATAGAAACACTTTTAGTACTTGCCATACTTGCATTTGGACTTGTTAATTTATGTAGTATGTATATTAAAATTTCTAGTGATATAAATATTAAAAAATATTATGATAATGTAAGTGATTTATATAAAGTAGATGTAATTAGAAGTCTTTTAACTAATAAAAATGTAACTGGAGATATGAGTTCATTTAATAGTGCTAATTGTACAACTTATATGGGAAGTAACTGCACTACTTTATTAAGTGATATGAGTGCATCTAATGTTTATTTAATAAATGATGTTGAAACTGTTATGACTTCACAAAATGAAAATATAAAAAATTCTATGAGAGAATATTTAAAGACAATAAATGAAGCACAAACACATAAAACTATTATAGTAGAATTTAACTATAATAATCGTGCTTATTATGCTTCACTATATATTTAGGTGGTTATATGAATAAGAAAGGTTTTACTTTAATTGAAATAGCAATAAGTATAGGACTTTTATCAGTAGTAATGATATTTATGTTTAGATTACTTATCAATTTAAGGGATAGTGAAAATAATATAAGTGACGAAACAGAGAAAATACTTACTAAAACTACTGTATCTAAGGTGCTAAATGGTTATGTTAAATCAGGCGGGGGAATTTCAAGTGCGAGTTGCACTACTAATAAATGTGATATAGTACTAAAAGATAACTCTAATATGGAGTTATCTCTAAGTGGGAGTATATTAACTTATAAAGATACAGATAGTGATACTTTACTTCTTAAAAAATCTTTAATAAAAACTGATACATATACGTTAGAACTAATTAACCATAATAATTTACATATAATAAAAATAGTAAACTCAAATAACCCAGAATATAATATAGAAATAGTTAATTATGATAGAAGTGAGTAATACTTCTATTTTTATTATTAATAAATGTTTAATACTAATATTATGTTTACTTACTATACTAAGAGACTGCATGAATACTGATAAACCATTCCAAGAAAGTGTTAAACAAAGTAATATAAACTTAAATTTAAAATTTATATTAAGTAAACTTATATTTTTAGCGCCACTACTTATTTCTAAAATACCACTTATTATACTTTTTATTAAATCACTAACTGGTATTAAATTACAAATTATATTTAAAACAGTTATAAAAAATATCATAGTACCTAATATAACAATAAGTGTAGTAGTATTATTTATGATACTATCTTTTAAAAATATAGGAAATTCTTTTTTATCTAAAGTATCTTTACTATATGAATTATCTAGTAATCTGTAGTGAATTAAATACACTATTATATTAGATAAATAAACACTTATTAGAATAATCACTCCTAATGTTATATCATTTAGCATTAGAAAGCCTACACTACTAATAATAAACATAGGGTTAGGGAAAGATGAGCAACCTAGCATTATTTCTGCATCATATAAAGATATTTCATTATTATTTAAAGCATTATTTATATATTTAGCATTACTAGGTAAGCCTGATATCATAGAAAGTATTAATATATGAAAGTGTTTAAACTTAAATAATTTCTTTAAATAATTAATATAACCTACATTAGTAAGAAAATCAATAAGTATAAAAAATGGTAGTAAAGTAGGTAATATATTATTATAAAATATTTCTAAACTAGTTTTAACTGAATTTATAATTATATCTGGTTTAGTTAAAAATATAAATAAAACTAAAGTACAAATAAAAATATTTATTATTTTTTTAATTATTTTAAACATAAAATCACTCACTATGTTATAATATATTATGAGGTATATATAATGTTTAGTAAAATATATGATAAAATTTCACAAATTATAAAAGAAAATTGGAAATTTCTTATAATTTATTCTTTATTAATAGCGGGTCTTTTAGTAGATTTAGATTATGAAATTTATTCTCCTGGAGGACTTGGGAACTTAGAAAAAAGAATAGAAGTAGAAAATGGGTATAAGTCTAAAGGTTCTTTTAATCTTACTTATGTAACTGCCCATAAAGGTAATGTGATAACTTACTTGCTTTCTTATATTATTCCAAACTGGGATTTAGTACCTTTAGAAGACTCACAAATAGATAGTGAAGATTATGACGATATATTAACTCGTGGACAAATAGATTTAGAAAGAGTTAATGTTAATGCTTTAGCAGTTGCTTTAGAAGAAAGTAATACTCCTTATGATATAGTAGAAAGTGATATAGTAGTTTATCACGTATTTGAAAATGCTGATACTAATTTAAAAACAGGAGATATTATTAAAAGTATAGATGGGGTTAATATAGAAGATATGGATAGTGTTACTGAAGCATTAAAAGATAAAAAGAAAGGGGATACTATTAAGTTAAAGGTAATAAGAAAAAATAAAACTAAAGAGTGCAGTGCAACTTTATATGAAGAAGATGGGAATACATTAATGGGGTTATATTTAGTTACTAATATTCAAATAGATACTGATGTTTCTGTTAAGTTTGATTATGATAAGAACGAAAGCGGTGCTTCAGGAGGACTTATGTCAAGTTTAGAAATATATAATAGATTAACTAAAGAAGATTTAACTAAAGGTCTTACAATTGCAGGTACAGGGACTATTGATTTAGATGGTACAGTAGGAGAAATAGGGGGTATTAAATATAAATTAGCAGGCGCAGTTAGAAAAGGAGCCGACATCTTCATAGCGCCTACTGGAGAAAACTATAATGATGCGGTTAAATTAAAAAAAGAAAAAGATTATGATATTAAAATAATAGAAGCAATTAATTTTAAGCAAGTAGTTGAAGCATTAAAGGAGTTATAATTAGTAAGTTATCGACCAATTTAGACACTATAGCGTATAAAAGTGGGCGATAACTTGCTTTTTTGTAATAAAAAATATATAATATAAGTGGTGAAGAGTTATGGAAAAAATATATAAAAGAGAAAATTATTTAAGTAAAATAAGAGGTTTTTATAATGATACTATGATAAAAGTTATAACAGGTATACGTAGATGCGGTAAATCTTATTTATTAAAAAGCATTATAGAAGAATTAAAAGAAAATGGTATAAAAGAAAAAGATATTATTTATATAGAATTAGATAAAAAAGAATATAAGGAAGTAGTAACTGGAGAAGATTTAGAAAATACTATAAATAGTTTAGTATGTGATAATGAGTTTAAATATCTATTTATAGACGAAATAGAAAATGTAAATGATTTTGAAAAAGTAATAAATTCATATAGAGAAGAAGGTAATTATTCTATCTTTTTAACTGGTTCTAATTCTTATTTATTATCAGGAGAATTAGTTACTAAACTTACAGGAAGATATATTGAAATAGAAATGTTACCTCTTAATTTCTATGAATATGTAGATATGAAAAGATATTTTAATAAAATGGTAAATCCAAATATATATAATGAATTTGAAGAATTTATAAGAGATGGTGGGTTTCCTGGGTCTTTAAAATATGATAAAAGAGAAGATAAGATGTTATATACTGAAAATGTAATAAAGCAAATATTTGAAAAAGATATAAAATTACATAAGAAAATAAAAGATACATCTCTATTTGAAATTATCCAAAAATTTGTTATAAATAACTTTGGTTCTATAATTTCAGTTGGTAGTATTTATGATTATTTATCTAAAAATGAAAAAATTAATGTAGATAGAAGAACAATTAAAACATATATAGATATTTTAGAAAATGCTAAAATAATTTATCCTTGTGACTTATTTGATATTAAATCAAAAAAAGTATTAAGTGGTAATAAAAAATATTATCTTGCTGACTTAAGTATATATTTTGAATATAGTAATAATAAACTCAATTACAAGCATATACTTGAAAATGTTTTATTTTCATATTTAAAAAGTAAAAATTATAGTTTAAGTGTAGGTAAAATAGGAACTCTTGAATGTGATTTTATAGCAAGAAAAGGGATAAATGAATACTTTTATATTCAAGTATCTAAAAATATAGACGACGAAAAGACAGAAGAAAGAGAATATAAACCATTTTATGAAATTAGAGAGTTATATCCTCGGTACTTATTTGTACTTGATTTAATATTTCAAAAAAATGTAGATGGAATAAATAATGTTAATATAGTAGATTTTATATATAATAAAGAAGATTTGTAATAAAAAAAGCACATTTTGCTTGACAAATGTAGAAAAACTGCTATAATAATGAGTCGTATTTGTAATGAAGGAATTCACTGATTGTTTTATCATTTTCTTCCTCTATTACAAGTAGAATTTCTGGGATTTGCATATTTCCAGGAGTTGAATTTTTCTTAGAAATTCGATTTGTTCATAAGGTGTCAAATGGCACCTCTTTTTGTTTAAAATTTGGTTTAAATAATAGTAAAAAAATATTACGATAATTATTTTTAATAACAGGTATTATATTCTTACTAATTAAGAATATTAAAATACTTGTTTTTTTGTATTGAAGCAAATAAATATGTTTACTTTATAAATTTAATTTGATAAAATAATCATTTAGAAAGTGAGTAATTATTATATGATTAATAAAGAATTATGGGAGATGTCACACTCGTCACTTAGTTTAGTTAAAGATGACTGTACTTATTATGATGTTAAAAATTATTCTTTAAGAAATATAGTAGGGCATTTGACAAGAGTTAAAAATAAAAATGATTTAGTATTACTTAATGATTTTAAATTTATTTGTAGGGTTTCTGATAGTTTAGAAAGTGAATATAAATACTTAAATGAAGTTAATTATGCTAGATTTTCTACAATTACCTCTAATAATGTATCGAGAAATAAAAATAAAATAATATTTATTTATGATATCTTGCCCAGTGATATAGTGCATATATTTCCTCTTTCTACACCTATAAATGATAAATCAAATGAAAGTGATAATGTTAGTTTAGTACCTAGTTTATGGCTTAAGTATCAAGATTTGGCAAAGATTAGAAATAAACTACAAACTTATGACGAGATAATATGTAAAACTAAAAGAAATAATCAGGTATTAAAACCATTTGCAATTTTAGACTTTAATATTTTTAATAAAAATAACTATGATTTAGCAAGATACTATAATCTATTATATTTACTAGGTAAAACTACTAATAAATATATAGAATATATTGGAGATATATTAAATGATTACGAAAAATTATCTCTTATCGAGCCAATTATGAGTAAAAAGTATGATATAGATGTAAGAAAGTTTTATAGACATTAAAATTTATAAAATTTGTTCTTTATTCTAGTATACATTTTTGTTATAATTAAAGTTGTTTAAAGGAGAAAATAGTATGAAAGTTACAAGAAGCGAATTAAGAGAAAAAATAATGACAATTTTATACCAAATAAATGTATATAAAAAAGATAAAATAGACTATAAGATAGAAGATGTTATAAAAGAAAATGATAAAACAGATAATGAGTTTATAAAAGAAATAGTTTATGGCACTATTGAAAAGGAGAAGGAATTAGATACTTTAATAGATAAATACTTAAAAGACTGGAAAGTTAATAGATTAGGTAATATAGATAAAGCAATATTTGAAATGAGTGTATATGAATTAATGTATACTGATACACCTCATATAGTAAGTATTAATGAAGGTATTTTGTTATCTAAAAAATATAGTGATTTAAAGGTTAGTAAATTACTTAATGCAGTTTTAGACGAAATATTAAATAATGAGGTAAAAAATGAGTGAAGAAGTTTTTTTGTCAGTTACTGACTTAAATAGTTATATTAAAACAATTATAGATAGAGACGATTTTTTAAGTTATGTATCTTTAAAAGGAGAAATAAGTAATCTTAAATTTCATACACGAGGGCACTTATACTTTAGTTTAAAAGACGAAAATAGTAAAATAAATGCTGTTATGTTTAATTATCAAAGTGCTGGGTTAGATTTTGTACCTAAAGATGGTATGAATGTATGTGTTAAAGGTAAGATTAGTGTTTATGTAAGTGGAGGGTCTTATCAAATTACAGTTGCATCTATGAAAGAAGATGGGTTAGGTTCTCTTTATGTATTATTTGAAAAATTAAAGAAAAAATTAAATGACGAAGGGCTATTTGATGTATCTAAAAAGAAAAAATTACCTAGAATACCTAGAAAAGTAGGAGTTATAACTGCTTCTACTGGAGCAGCAGTAAAGGATATAATAAGTACTATTAATAGAAGATTTCCTCTTACTGAGATTATTTTATTTCCGTCTTTAGTACAGGGAGATGGGGCTAAAGAAAACATAATAAAGATGTTAAAGATAGCAGATAGTAGTGATGTTGACGTTATTATATTAGGTAGAGGTGGAGGTTCTATTGAAGACTTATGGGCTTTTAATGAAGAAGTAGTTGCAAGAGCAATATATGAAACAAATAAACCAGTAGTAAGTGCAGTAGGGCATGAAATAGACTATACTATATCAGATTTTGTAGCAGATTTAAGAGCACCAACACCAACTGCAGCAGCAGAACTAGTAGTGCCTTCTAAATTAGAAATACTAAGGTATTTGAGTGAATATAAAGGTAGAATTATAAGTGTTTTAACTAAAACATTAAATAAACACGCGGATACATTAAAAAAGATTAAAAGTAGTTACATATTAAATAATCCAATTAGTTTATATGCTGAAGAAGAACAGAAATTAGATAATCTAGTATCTAAATTATCTACTACTATTAAATATAAATTAGAAATGAATACAAGAAGGCTAGATAGTTTTAGAGAAAGGTTAAAGTTACTTAATCCTATAAATATGTTAAATATTAAATTAAATGAAAGATTAATAAAAGATAAAAATAATTTGGTAAATATTTATACTATTTTATTAGAGAGAAAAACTAGAAAAGTAAGTGAACTTAAAATAAAATTAGAATTATTAAATCCATATAATATATTAAATAAAGGATATTCTCTAACCCTTATAGATGGGAATATAATAAAAGATATAAAAAGTATTAAAAATGGGGATATTTTAACTACTAAGTTATATAATGGAGAAATAATTAGTGAAGTAAAGGAGTGTAAAAATGAATAAAGAAAATGAATTAACTTTTGAAAGTGCTTTACTTAGTTTAGAAGAAACTATAAGAGAATTAGAAAAAGGAGAAGTACCACTAGACGATATGGTAAAAAAATACCAAAGCGCTATGGAAATGGTAAATTTTTGTGAAACTAAATTAAATGAAGCAACTAAAACAGTAAATAAAATCTTAAATGAAGATGGTACATTATCGCAATTTAAAACAGAAGAATAGGTAGGTGTTACCGTGGTAATATTAAAATAGACGAAGAATTTAAAAGAAGTATTAAAAGAACTTTTGAATATAGTACTAAAGATATAATATATATTAATGATATAGAAATAGAAGTTAAGGCAAATAATAATGAAGAAATAAATGAGTATTTAAATAAATACAAAGAAATAGACCACCCTGACTACTATAGTGCTTTTATGGAAACTTATGGAAAATCTAAATAGAACAAATTACCAAGTTATTTATTGGTAGTTTTTTATTTATATATAAAACCATACTACTATTAGAGGTGAAATATTATGAAGAAATTATTTATGACACTTTTTATCACTTTCCTAATGCCAATAAATGCTTTAGCATATTCTGAATATATAATACCAGGAGGAGAAAATATTGGCATTGAAATAAATACTGAAGGACTTGTTGTAGTAGGTTTTTATAAAGTTGATGGTAAAATGCTAGGGGAAGAAACTTTAAAAATAGGAGATGTAATATTAGAAATTGAAGGAACTAATGTATCTTCTATTGAAGAAATGAGTAAGTCAGTAAGAGATAATATTAAAAATAATGAAGTTAATGCTAAAATAAAAAGAAATGGTAAAATTATGGATACTAAAATTAAACTTATGGAAGTAGATGGAGTATATAAAACTGGGCTTTATATTAAAGAAAAAGTAACTGGAATAGGCACTATTACATATATAGACCCTGAAAGTAAAGTATATGGTGCTTTAGGACACGAAATAATGATAAATGAAATAAATACTAAGGTAGAAGTAAGAGATGGTAATATATATGAGTCTTATGTAAGTGGTATAGATAGAAGTACTGACGGAGCAGTTGGTAGTAAAAATGCTACTATAATTTATGATAATGTACTAGGTACTATTAACGATAACAATAGTGTGGGTATATACGGAGAATATGAAGAAGCGTTACCTAGTAAAGACTATATGAAAGTGGCTAAATGGGAAGATATATCTTTAGGTACTGCTTATATTTACACTACTACATCAGGAAGTGAAGTAAGTAAATATACTATAGAAATAACTTCTTTAAATAAAGATATGATAAATACTAATAAATCTATTTCTTTTAAAATAACAGATAGTAAATTACTTGAAAATAGTGGTGGAATAGTGCAAGGTATGAGTGGAAGCCCGATTATACAAAATGGTAAAATAATAGGTGCTGTAACTCACGTACTAACAAATGATGTCACTAAAGGGTATGGTGTATTTATAAGAACTATGTTAGAAGAAGGAGATAATAACTAGGGTTACTCCTTTTTCTTTGTATAATAAAGTGTAATTATTTATAAAATACTTGAAAAAACATATAAATAATGGTATAAATGTTTATAGATAAAGGAGGTGCATATATGTTAGAAAAAGTTACTAAATTAATAAATCTATTAGAGAATTATGGTATAGAAGATTTAGTAAATAAAATAGTGCATAATGAACTAGAGCCTTTAAAGGGAAAAAGAAGACCTACTTTAGACGAAAGCATAAAGATAATGGACGCGATACAAAATGATAATATTAATGCTTTAGAATTATATGCTAAAGAAGGAATAGACTTTAATCAAGTTTATTTAATATCTAAAAAAGAAGAAATGGTAACTCCTTTAATATTTTATATAATAAATTTACATAAAAGTGAAGATTACAAATATAATATACTAAAATTATTAACTTCTTATGGTTTAAATTTAGAAAAGAGAAACTATAAAACTTTAGATACTATATTAATTAGTTCACTTCTAACTTTAGAATATGGTCTTGCAAAAAAGATAATTAGATTAGGGGCTAAAGTAAATGTTACTAATCAAGATAATATAGTGCCTGTTAGACTAATATTTTCATATCAAGATTTAAATGAGTCTACTAAAAGATTTTATGCTTCAAGGGGTAGAGATATAACTAATTTAAAATATGATAATGAATTATATGATTTGCTTATTTATAGAGGTGCTAGGTTATCATTTGTAGACGAAGATTTAAGTGAAATGATAAACTTTTCTAAAGAAATGGAAGAAAAGACAAAGATACCTACTAATTTAGTATATAGATATTTATGTAAACTTATAAATATTAAAATGTGTACTTCTTTAAAGAAAGTGTATAATTATAAATAAATTATATGGTATAATGTAGTTGGAGGAGAATATTTATGAATAATAAAAAAATGTTTATTCAAGGGGGAATATTACTTATAATAGTAGTGCTTATTGTAATAATGATTTTTAGGATATTTAATAATGGAGGAGCACATCTAATAGTAGATTTACCTATTACAGTAGATGTATATGATATTAAAAATGAAAAGAGAATAGGTGAAATTGATAGTAATCGTGCTTTATATTATTATGGAGTTAATGCTTATTATGAAACAGAAGGTAATTTAGAACCTTTATATTCAGCAATAACTAGTGGTATGGTAAGTATAGACGATTTAATAAAAGCAGTTAAAAATAAAATGGAAGATACTCCTAGAAAATTTGACGATGGCACTCAACTATATACTGCTGGTAATGTAGGTATATTAGTATGTGATACAAAGGAAGGAAATAAAGATATTTATATTGGAGACGATACACTAGACTATGAAGTAGGATTTTGTACTGGTAAAGAAAATGCTACAGCAAAGAAATTACCTATTTCAGTCGAGTCTAATATCGTGCCTACACTAGAAGAAATTGGAGATATTCCAAATAGAGAAGGGAAATTATATTATTACGGTGTACAAGCATATTTACCTAATAGTAAAACACCTTTATATGACGCACTTAAAAATAATCAAGTTAATATGGACGACATCATAACAGAGATGGATAAGCAAGTTACTACACCACTAAAAGAAAAGATATATTTTGACGATGGGGGTACAGTACTATATCTACTAGAAGATGTTGGTATGATAGTATGCAATAGTGTATACGGAAGTAAAGATATTTATATAGGTAATTCTTCATTAAAAATGAAAGAAGGCTTTTGTGGAGACGATTAAGGTTATTAGTTAATAATCTTTTTTCTTTACTTAGTTTCTAATTTTGTTATATAATTAAATAGGTGAAATAAATGAATGAAGAAGTAATAAAAACATTAATAAATACTACTAATATACCTGAAAAAGGGATAAGAAGTACATTAAAATTATTAGAAGAAGGGGCTACTATTCCTTTTATTGCTAGGTATAGAAAAGAAGTTACTGGAGCACTTAATGAAGAAGAAATAAAACTTATAAGTGACGAATATAAAAGAAATTTAAACCTTTTAGAAAGAAAAGAAGCAGTTATTAATTTAATAGAAGAAAAGGGGTTACTTACTCCTCAAATTAAAGAAGAAATAATGAATGCTAGTAAATTAGTTGAAGTAGAAGATATTTATAGACCATTTAAAGAAAAGAAGAAAACTAAAGCAAGTGAAGCAATTAAAATGGGACTTGAACCTCTTGCTAAAAAGATAATGGCATTTCCTACTAAGGGAAGTTTAGAAGCACTAGCAAGTGGATATAATATGGAAGTAAGTAAAGCATTAGAAGGAGCAACTTACATAATAAGTGAGTGGATAAGTGATAATAATTATTATAGAAGTTATATAAGAAAATTTATATATAATAATGGTATTATTAAAACTAAAATTAAAAAAGGGGCTACTGACGAAGATAAAACTTATGAGATGTATTATGATTTTTCTGAACCTATAAAATATTTAAAACATTATAGATGTTTAGCAATTAATCGTGCTGAAAAAGAAAAAGTAATAAGTGTTAGTATAGATTTTGAATTAGATAAAATAAATGATTATTTAAAAAAGAAAATTATTAAAAATGAAGAAAGTTTTGTATGTGAGTTAGTTATAGATGCTATAAAGGACTCTCTTAAAAGATTAATTATACCTAGTATAGAAAGAGAAGTAAGAAGTGAAGTAACTGAAAGAAGTGAAAAGAAAGCAATAGAAACATTTAGTAAAAATTTAAGTGATTTATTACTTACTAGACCTATTAAAGGTAGGGTTGTATTAGGTTTTGACCCAGCATATAGAACTGGGTGTAAATTAGCAGTTATAAGTGAAACAGGGGCTTTATTAGAAGTTGCTGTAATATACCCAAATGAACCTAAAAATGATAAAGTAGGAAGTGCTAAAATATTAAGAGAATTAATAGATAAATACAATATTAAATTAATAGCAATAGGTAATGGTACTGCATCTCGTGAAAGCGAAGCATTTGTAAGTGAAGTAATAAAAGGATTAGATGTAAAATATATTATAGTAAGTGAAGCAGGTGCTAGTATATATTCAGCATCACCTTTAGCAATAGAGGAGTTTCCTAATTTAACTGTAGAAAAAAGAAGTGCTGTTTCTATTGGAAGACGTGTACAAGACCCTTTAAGTGAACTAGTTAAAATAGACGCTAAGAGTATAGGGGTAGGAGAGTATCAATATGACGTTAATCAAAAAGAATTAGGTAGTGCATTAGATTTTAGTGTTATGAGTATAGTAAATAAAGTTGGAGTAAACTTAAATACTGCTTCTAAAAGTATACTTAAATATATAAGTGGTATGAATAAAAAAGTAATAGATGCAGTTATGGAATATAAATCTAAAAAATTATTTAAAAATAGAGAAGAGTTACTAAATGTTAAAGGTGTAACAGATAAAGTGTATGAACAAGCAATAGGCTTCTTGCGTGTTCCAAATAGTGATAACCCACTAGATAACACAGGAATACACCCAGAAAGTTATAATGACGCTAAAAGAATACTTGAATATTTAAACTTAGATATAAATAAAATACATACTAATGAATTTAAAGAAGTTATTAAAAAAGCAAATGATAAAGAAATAAGTGATAAATTAAAAATAGATATTTATACAACACAAATGATACTTAAAGAGTTAATGAGTCCTGGACTTGACCCAAGAGATGAACTTGTGATGCCTATTTTAAAAAGTGATATTTTAAAGATAGAAGATTTAAGTGTAGGTATGAATTTAGAAGGAACTGTAAGAAATGTTGCTAGTTTTGGAGCATTTGTCGATATAGGACTTAAAAATGATGCTTTAGTTCATATATCTAAAATGAGTAAGTCTTTCGTAAGTGACCCTAGAGATATAGTTAATGTAGGAGATATTATAAAAGTTTATGTAGATAAAATAGATAAAGAGAAAAATCAAGTATCTTTAAGTTTAATAAAGGAGAGTTAGATTATGGAAGAAAAAATACCTAAACACGTTGCCATTATATTAGATGGTAATGGTAGATGGGCAACTAAAAGAGGACTTAAAAGAAGTGAAGGACATAAGGCAGGGTTTGAAAATTTAAAAAAATTAACTAAACATATAATGACAACTGGAGTAGAAATATTAAGTATATATGCTTTTAGTACTGAAAACTTTAAAAGAGATAAAGAAGAAGTAGATTACCTTATGAACCTTTTTATACACGGGTTTAAATCTAGTATAAAAGAGTTTAATAGTTATGGGGTTAAAGTTATATTTTCAGGGGGTAGGGAGCCTTTATCTAATCTAGTATGGGAATCTATGAAAGAACTAGAAAATAGTACTAAAGATAATACTAAAGGTATACTTAATATATGTTTAAATTATGGTGGTAGAAAAGAAATAGTTGATACTACTAAAAAGTTAATAGAAAAAGTTATTAATAAAGAAATAAATATAGAAGATATAAATGAGGAAGTGTTTAGAAAGAATTTATATAATGATTTACCACCTATAGATTTACTTATAAGAACAAGTGGGGAATATAGAATATCTAATTTTATGCTTTATAATCTAGCATATTCAGAAATGTATTTTACAGATACATTATTTCCAGACTTTAATAGTGAAGAGTTTGACAAGGCCTTATATGATTATTCAAAAAGAGATAGAAGATTTGGAGGAAATAAAAAACAGTAAGTGAATACTGTTTTTTAAAATAGTTGTAAAATTAAAGGAGCAATAAAACTTACTACTAATACTATTAAAAATAGCCATAATAATATTCTTAATATTCTCTCCTTTGTTTTCTTTTTCATAATAACTTCACCAAATTAATTATATAATATTTTTCATAAAATTAAAATACTTTAATATACTTTAGTATGAAAAAAATAATTAATAAAAGAATTGTAGTCATTAATGTAATATTATTTGTATTAGGGTTACTAGCAGGTATTATATTTTTAATAAGTACATCTAACTTAGATAAACTCATTATTAAAGAAGAAATAATAGATTTTTTTACTCAGATTAAAACTAGTAAAGCATTTTTTAATAATTTTCTAATAAGTTTTAAATATAATATTATGTATTTAGTAATAATATTAGTATCTAGTATTATATTTATTGCTTCTCCTATTATATTGTTTGTTAATTTTTATAAAGGTTTTTTAATAGGTTTCTTAATATCTAGTATAGTACTTACTTATAAATTAAAAGGTATTATATATGCTTTATTAATATTAATTCCACATCATATTATAATGATATTACTTATTATAGGTTATTCTAGTATTATGCTTGAATTTTCTTATAAGTTATTTAAAGGTACTTATAAAAGTGAAAATATTAATTTAAAATTATTTATAGAGAAAATTGGAATACTCTTTATAGGTGCTTCTTTAGTGTCTTTAATAGCCTCTTTACTTGAAATATATTTAAATCCAATACTTATAAGTGTGGTATAGACATTATGTACAAAATATTATATAATTAACTTGTTTGGAGGAAGAGTAGTATGAAAGTTGTAGTAGGAATGAGTGGAGGAGTAGATAGTGCCGTTTCAGCATATTTACTTATGAAGGAAGACTATGATGTAGTAGGTTTATTTATGAAAAACTGGGATGCTAATATAAATGGGGATATTGAAGGGGTTACTGATGGAATATGTCCTCAAGAGCAAGATTATAAAGACGCTAAAGAAGTTTGTGATTACTTAGGTATACCACTTTATAGAGTAGATTTTATTAAAGAATATTGGGATACTGTTTTTAATTATTTCTTAGAAGAACTAAAAAAAGGAAGAACTCCTAACCCAGATATAATGTGTAATAAATATATAAAGTTTGATTTATTTAAAAAAGAAGCAAAGAAGTTAGGAGCAGACTTAATAGCAACCGGGCATTATGCAAGGCACGAAGGTAATAAAATATTAAGGGGAGTAGACGCCAATAAAGACCAAACTTACTTTTTAAGTCAAGTTAAAAGAGAAGAATTTAGAGATGTATTATTTCCAGTAGGTAATCTTACTAAAGAAGAAGTAAGAAAGATAGCAACTTCTGCAAATTTGCCAGTTGCAAATAAAAAAGACTCCACTGGTATATGTTTTATAGGAGAAAGACATTATCAACAATTTATATCTAATTATTTAAAAGGTAAAGAAGGAGATATAGTAGATATTGATACATTAGAAGTAATAGGGCGCCATAAAGGGTTAATCAACTATACTATAGGGCAAAGAAGAAATGTTGGAATAAGTGGTAATTTAGAAAGACATTATGTATGTGGTAAAGATACAGAGAAAAATATATTATATGTTGCCTTTGGAGACGATAATAAGTATTTAATTTCTAATGAAGCAATTATTGAAAATATGAATTATATAAGTGATATAAAGCCTACATTTGCTACTTGTAAATTTAGATATCGTGGAGAGGATATTCCTATTAGTATAGAATATATAAGTGAAGATGCTATTAAAGTTAATTATGAAAGTGCTAAAGCGGTGACTCCTGGGCAAGCCTGTGTTATATATTTAGGTAATGAAATGATAGGTGGAGGAATTATAAAAGAAGTAAGAAAAAACGGGGAAAAACTATGGTATTTATAAGTAAATTAGGTTTACAATTTGTTTTACAAAAATAAAATAATATAAATTTTGTATTTTATATTTTACTAACAAACATAGTGAGATAGGGGAGTAAACTCCCTTTTTATCTAGCATTAAATAAAAAAATTATCTTTACCATCATTTTACACTTGACCTGTCAATGTAAATCGTTGTAAAATAGAAATATAAACTAAAAGAAATATAGGAGAGTGTTAGAGAAGAAATGAAAAACTTAAATGATTTATTACAAGAATTAGGAATATCTAAAGTGAAATTAGCAAAATACTTAGGAGTATCTAGGCAAATGATATATAATTACTTAGAACTTGAAAGTTTAAATAAATGGCCAAAGGAGAAAAAAATCTTACTATTTAAATTATTAAATATAGAAGATGGCAGTGAAGAGTCTATAAGTAAGATAAAAGTTAATGCTGAATATTTAGAAAATATAGAAATTAAATTAAATCAATCTATTAAAAATCACGAACCAGGAGATACTTACTTTGATTTAAAAGATTTAACTAAAGAAGAACAAATATTAGTAAATGATTTAATATCATTAATTAAAGAAAAATTTACTGAAGAAAAGAATAAAAATACTTATTATGAATTTTTATATCTATATCATATATTACAATCAATAGATAATA
>CANRGI010000006.1 GCA_947630095.1 uncultured Bacilli bacterium | reverse complement strand
TAGAATAAATGTATAGATAAGAATAGGAGAAGAAAGTATGAGAAGATTAGAAAGAACAAATATTTGTGAAAAAGCCGGGGGGGGTTACTAACTAATTTTTCATATTTTTTGCATACACAAGAGTGTAGTAGTTTACTATGCTCTTTTTTATGTGTAAGTAGTGAGGTGCAAAAAATATGAAAGAAGTAAGAAAAAAGAATTATGTATTATTATTAGGAATAAGTATACTATGTTTAATAGTAGTAATAGTAAGTGTAACTTATGCTTATTTTTCACCTATAATTGAAGGAGATGGAACTAATTTTGAATTAACTGCAGGGTTAATTAAGTTACAGATAGACGAAGATGCAATAGCATTAGATGGAGTAGCGCCTATACTAGACGAAAAATATTCAACTAATGCTAGTAAACACGAATTTACTGTAACAAAAACAAGTGATAGTACATTAAAAGATGTATGTTATAATTTATATTTATATATAGATATGCTTGGAGGTAATTTTTATTTGCCAGTAGGAGAAGACCCTAATGATACATTTCAAAAGTATTTAAAGTATAGATTAGAAAGTAATGGAGAATTAGTTAAAAATGGTAACTTCAGTGAAATAAAGACAGATGCGTATGGAGAGAAATATATAGATTTAGCAAGTGTAGAGCAATTAAACAAAGATACTACTAGCAAAGATTATACATTATATATATGGTTAAGTTATGATAGAGAAAATGACCAAACAAGATTATTAGAGGGAGTAGCATCACAAAGAAGTGTAAGTGCACATCTAAGAGCAATAGGTAAGACAGGAACTTGTGATACTACTTTAGAAATAGACCCGAATAGACCAGTAAACACAACAACTTCAAGACCAATACTAACAGCAATAATGGAAGATAATAAAGTAATAGGAACAAGGACAGATTTTTCAGATACATATGAGAATTTAGGGTTAACATCAGGTTTATATCAAGAAACAGATTTAAATTATTTAGAGTCAGATGGAAGAACACAAGGGCAAGTATTATATTATGTAGGAGATGTAACTAATAACTGGGTAAAATTTGGTAAAGAAGGCGAAGAAGATATATGGTGGAGAATAATCAGAACCAATGAGGACGGAAGTGTAAGATTATTGTATGCTGGAATAAGTTCTAGTACAGAACAAGGATATATAAATAATACAACATCTAAATATAACGATAGTTTTAATAATACAAGATATGTAGGATATATGTATGGGGAAACAGGAGATACACTGGAAGATAATAGAAAAAATGATACAGATTCAAATATAAAGAAAGTAATAGACGAATGGTATGAAGAAAATTTATTAAGTGATTATGGTATATATTTAAGTAAAACTGCAATATATTGTAACGATAGGGCTACAGCCAAATATTCAGCAATAAGTGATATGTGGTCTGGTACAATGGACTATGCTGCTCGAACTAGATTAGACTCAAATAAAAGACCATCATTTAAGTGTGGAGTAGATCAAACTGGGTTATTATATGATGGACCTGGAACTGAGGGCACAATTGGCGGAGCAGATATAGCAGATAGATTTACCGCATTAAATAAAAGTAATGTAGGAAATCAGAAATTAACATATCCTGTAGCATTAATGACAGCAGACGAAATATCATATGCAGGAGGTGTATATGGAAGTAATAGTGAAAATACATATTATTATAAAAATAGCAATGGAGGAAGTGTAACAGGAAGTACTAAGTGGTGTACAATGAGTCCACATAACTTCCTTTATGGTTGGGCGTATATGTTCGACGTGCGCTTTTCCAGCGCGTACCCTGGCAACTTGAACAACGACGACGTCCGCGATTCGTACGGCGTTCGTCCAGTCCTATCTCTGAAATCTTGCTTATCAGTAACTGGAAAAGGAACAGTAGACGACCCTTATATACCTACAGAAATAACTGATGCTTGTGCATCTGCTGATAACTAATTAAAACACTCGTAAAGAGTGTTTTTAACATTAAATTAGTTATTTTTCTTTAAAACTAGTTTGCAAAAGTATAAAAGTCTAGTATAATATAAGTAAGAGGTGTTATATGAAATTTGATGTAGTAGAACTATCTAATGTAGCAGTAAGAGCAAGTCAGTATCCTACTGATAACAAGCCTGAATTTTTAATATTAGGTAGAAGTAATGTAGGTAAAAGTAGTTTTATAAATACTTTAGTAAATAGAAAGAATATTGCTAGAACAAGTAGTAAACCAGGTAAAACTCAAACATTAAATTTTTATAATATAGATAATATGTGTTATTTAGTAGATGTACCAGGTTATGGTTATGCTTCTGTAAGTAATAAAAAGCAAGAGAAGTTTGGTCTTATGATAGAAGAATATATAATGAATAGACCCAATTTGAAGCATTGTTTTTTATTAGTAGATTATAGACATAAACCAACTGAAGACGATTTACTTATGTATGATTTTTTAAAATATTATAATTTAAGTGTAACAGTTGTATGTACAAAATATGATAAAGTAGCAAAAAGTGCTAAAGCAAAGCAAGATAAATTAATAAGTATGACTATAGATGTTGCTATGGGTGACGATATAATAAACTTTAGTAAACTTACTAAACTAGGCCGTGACAGAATAATTGATATTATGGAAAGAAAGATTAATTGACAAAAAGAACTTATATTTTGTATAATAGAAAATAGAATATGGAGGGTAATTGCTATGAAGAATAAATCTGGTTTTACTTTGACAGAAGTTTTGGTTGTAATAGCAATAATAGGTGTTATTTTAACAATTGCAGTTCCTAGTATAGTAAAAATTAGGAAAAGAATTAATGAGCGTCTATTAGAAAATAAAATAAATCAAATATTAGTCGCAGCAGAAAATTATGGAAGAGATAAATCTTTTAATCAAGATACTATAATACACGTTTATACTTTATTAGAAGATAATTACTTAAAAAAAGAAGTTAATAGTGATAACCCTAATTGTACTGGAGACCACGTATCTAATGGTTGCATATTAAATCCAGTAGACGATACATCTATGAATGACGAGAGAATACTTATAAAAGTTACAGGTAAAGCCTATATAGCAGTTTGGAATGGAGAAGAAGGTAGTACTTCTGAAAAAGATTTAGTTGACGATGTAAAAGAAAAATTAGAGTGTGGTACTATAACAGCAGATAACCCTTGCTTATATACTGGAGAAAACCCTAATAACTATTTATACTATAGTGGTATTATGTGGAGAATAGTAGGTGTTTATAATATAGATGGTAAAGAAATAATAAAAATGATAACTGACGATACCATAACTTGGGAAGAACCTGATGCTACTGGTACAACATAAAGAATAACTTTTAATAGTTATCTTTTTTTATCTTATAAAAAAATAGCAATTACTTGCTACTTAATTGATTACACTTTTTAGTTAAATTAGATTTATACCTACTAGCGGTATTTTTCTTAATAACGCCTTTTGCTTGTGCTTTGTCAATACGTTTAATTGCTACTTTTAACTTCTCATTAGCGTCTTCTACTTTACCATCATTAATGCTTTTCAAAGTATTTTTAATACTAGTTTTCATACTTGATTTAACATCATTATTAAGTGTTGCTTGTTTTCTACTAGTTATAATTCTTTTTTTAGCACTTTTAATATTAGCCATAGTGCACCTCCCTTTTAATTACAAGTAGATTTTATCAAAAATGTGTATAAAAAGCAACAAAAAACTTCATTTTAATAATAGGTGATACTATGTTTAAAGAAAATATTTTTTTAGAAGAAAGTGAAAAATTAATAAATTCTAGTGAAATTCCTAGTAAAGAAGAAGTAAAAAATGGTATTAAAATAAGTGAAATAACTTTAGATACTAAGTTAAGTAAAACTTTAGATAGATGTAAAGGAAAATATATTACTATAACATTTGAAAAGGAAAAAGTTTCAGAAAATATAGAAGAATTATTAAATATAATAAGTGAAAATTTTAAAAAGTTAATTTCTTATTTAAAAGTAAGTACTAAATCTAAAATATTATTTGTAGGTTTAGGAAATAAAGAGATTACTTCTGATAAATTTGGTTATTCGTGTATAGAAAAAATAGAAGTAGGGAAAAATTTATATAAAATATATAAAGATGTACAAGGTATTACTAATATACCTTCTGTAGATTTTATTAAAGTAGTTAGAGAATTAACTAATGCAGATTTAGTAGTAGTTTTTGACTCATTAAAAGCAGAACATTTAGAAAGATTAGGTAGTACTATACAACTTTCAACTGGAGGGTTATATCCTGGAAGCGTATTAAGTGATAAGAAAAAAGAATTATCTAAAAGAACTATAAATGCTAGTGTTTTAAGTATAGGAGTACCTACTATAATCAATATGAAAGATATAAAAGAAAATAATCCTGACTATTTAGTTACAACTAAAGATATAGATAGATTAATAGATAATATGAGTAGTTTATTATCAATAGTAATTAATAGGTTATTTTAAACAAGTTTCGACCAAATTCGCATATACTTATATATAAAATATAAGTGGTGATATTATGAAAAGGAGATTTAAAACAGGTAACAAAATAAATACAAAGATAATTTTTTATGTAATTTTATTAGGAGTATCTTTTTTATCTACTTTAAATTTATTATTTGGTTCTACTAGTGAAACTAAAAGTTATTTATTAAGTACTTTAGTTAATGAAAGTGTAAGAAAAGAAAGTAAAGTTTTAACTGATGTAGTAGATACTTTATCTACACCTAAATATATGATTTATAATGGACTTAATAAAATAGTAGAAAAAAATAATTTGAGTGTATTTTCTAGTTTAGAAGACGATGGTTTTGATTATACTAACCCTAAGAGTGATTATGTAGTAGACCCTAACCCAACTAAACCAAATGAGCCTATAGTGTATATTTATAATACCCATCAGTTAGAAGAATACTCTAGTATTATGCCTTATGAATACTCAGTAAAACCTAATGTTATGATAGCATCTTATATAATGAGAGAACAACTTGGTAATTTAGGAATACAAAGTGTAGTTGAAACTAATAATATAAAAGAATATTTAAGTGCATCTGATATGTCTTTTAATAAAAGTTATCTAGCAAGTGAATATTTTGCAAGAAAGGCAGAAGAAGAGTATCCATCTATAAAATATTTAATAGATATCCATAGAGATAGTGCTTCTTATGATATAACTTATAAAGAAATAGATGGTAAAAGTTATGCTAGAGTTTTATTAGTAACTGGTATGGAGCATACACTTCCAGAAAATAATATAGGTTTTGCTGAAGAAATAGAAGAAATTTTAGAAAGAGATTATCCAGGACTTTCAAGAGGAATACTTCGTAAAAATGGTACTCCTATATACGCTACATATAATCAAAATTTATTTGGTAAAAGTGTTCTTTTTGAAGTAGGAGGGGAAGAAAATAAAATAGAAGAAGTAAATAATACTATGGAAGTACTTGCTAAAGTATTAAGTGAAATAATAGGGAGGGAACAATGAAAAAGAAAAAGAAAAGCCCTGTCTTAATAATTACTATAATACTTTTTGGAGTTTATTTAGCACTTTATTATTTATCTGAACACGGTTACTATGATATACAAGAGAGAAATAAAATGCTTTTAACAGAAGAAGCAATGAAGCAATTTGAAGAAGATGTAAGTAAAGGTTTAGATGTATCTATTAATGATTATTTACCTGAAACAAGCATAGAATACAGAAATAATGTAAGTAAGTTAGGTTATAAATCAGGTAAAGCAATAGAAGAGTTTGTAACTAAAGGAATAGTAGAAGTTTTTAAAGTATTAGGTTCTTTAGTAAGCGATTAAAAAAGAGGTATGGCCTAGACTTATAATTAAATCCCTTAACTATCATACCTCTAATTAATAATATGTTTTATATATTTAATTATTACTAATAAGTAATCTTCCTGCCTTACTATAAGTTCTAGTAAGTAATCCTCTACCTAATAATTCTCCTCCAAAATATCTTACAACTACTATTAAAACATTATCTAAATTATTATAGTGAATTATATCTAAAAGAGGTTTACCTGCACTATTAGAAGGTTCCTTATCTTCATATTTTTTCTCTATATTTCCTATTTTATAAGCATAGACTATATGTCTTGCTTTTTTATTTGCGCATTTTATATCATTTAAAATATCTTCTATCACATTAGTATTATCTACATTAAATAAATACCCATAAAATTTACTTTTCTTTTCTATTACTAAACTATTTTTAACGTAATTCATATACACCTCAAAACAATGTTATCATTAATTAATACATAAAGTCAATAATATAAAAATTACATATTTATTTTTATTTATCATATTATTTATTGGTGATACTATTGACTATAGAAGAATATTTAAAATCTAAAGGTAAAACTATAAAAACTAAAAAGAAAAGTTATAAAACTAGTTTAATTAATAGAACTCTTTTAACTGTTACAATAGTTTTAGTATTATTAATAACTATGAATATAAATAAAAAAACTAAAACATACTTAAATAAATATGTATTTGAAACTAATTATAATTTTGCTAAAATAAATACTTTATATAAAAAGTATATTTTAGATTTAAAGAAACCAATAGAAGAAGATAAGGCTGTTTCAGCAGTAGAAAATGTAGAATATTATAAAGAAGAAGCATATAAAGGTGGAGTTAAATTAGAAGTACAAAGTGAATACAATGTAAAAGCGCTTGGAAGTGGGTTAGTAGTTTTTATTGGAGAAAAAGAAGATTTTGGAAGTTCTGTAGTAGTGCAACAAAGTAATGGAATAGATGTAACTTATGGAGGGGTAAATGCAGAAGATATTAAAATATATGATTATGTAAATGAAGGAACCCATTTGGGAACGGCAAATAATGTTCTTTATTTATTATTTGAAAAAGATGGAGTTGAATTAGACTATAAAACGTATATTAAGTAGTATAGAAATAGATATTACAACTTATATAATTATATTACTTTCATTTTTAGCAGGATATTTTGAAATAGTATTTTTATGTATGTTTATTATTTTAATTCACGAACTAGGGCATTTTATAACGGCATTATTTTTAAAATTAAATGTAAGTAATATAAAAATATTTATGTTCGGGGGTGTTACTACATTTAATGAAAGTTTAAATGTAAGTATATATAAAGAACTCTTAATGCTCTTAATGGGACCTATTTCTCAAGTATTATTTTGGTTATTAATTTTTTATTTATATAGGGTTAATTTAGTTTCAAGTTTAACTTTTAATAAAATATGTGTAATAAATAAAGTGCTACTTTCTTTTAATTTACTTCCAATTATTCCTCTTGATGGAGGTAAACTTTTAAATAATTTTTTAAATTTATTTTTAAACTATGATATAAGTCATAAAATATCTATTATAATAAGTATAATTAGTTTACCTTTAATATTTTTAATTTTTAATAAACTAATTTCAATTTTCATACTCGTATTTTTAATTTTAAATATAATAGAAGAAATAACTACTCATAAATATAAACTTTATTATATTATTTTAGATAGAAAAATACATAATATTAAATTTAATAAAACTAAAAATATAACAAAGATAAATAAAATTTATAGAAATAAAAATTATATTTTAAAATAAAAAATTAAATTTTAATGAAAAATTATGTAAAATATGCGTAAATGAAATTGACTGAAATTTGTAATAATGCTAGAATACGATTAGATGTGTACATTAGTACAGAATTGAGGAGGTAAAAATATGAGGATAAGATTAATTTAGAAGCTGTTCATTTTAAAATAATTCTTATAACTCTTATTTTTGCCTTTTATTTTTGTAATAAAGTACATAGGAAAGAAAGGAGAGAGTATGAGAAAGTTGAAGATTGGTATTCTTTTACTATTATCTTGTCTAATGATAACCGCTTGTAGTTGTAGTAAAAAGGAAGAAGATACTACTGAAGAATATAAAGTTACTTTTAATAGTAATGGTGGAACTTCAGTTAGAACTCAAACTGTTGAAGAAGGAAAGAAAGCAAAAGAACCTACAGACCCAACAAGGGCTGGTTACACATTTATGGGTTGGTATTTAGACTTAGACGATATAGAAGAATACGACTTTGACACAAAGGTTACCAAAAATATAACTCTTATAGCAAAATGGAGTTCAAGTACAGAAGCCAGCAAAGGTTTCGTGGTAAGTTTTGAAACAAGTGATGGTTCAGTTAGAACTATTAATGTCGAGCCAGGACAAACTATTCCAATTCCAAGTACACCAACTAGATACGGATATAAATTTGTTGAATGGCAATTAAACGGACAAACTTATGACTTTTCAACTCCAGTAACAGGGGATATAACATTAAAAGCAGTATGGGAAGAAATAGAGAAATATTTAGTTACATTTAATAGTGATGGTGGATCTAACATATCTAGTAAATATGTTTACAAAGGATATAGAGTTAGTAAGCCTACAGACCCAACTAAAGAGAATTATATATTCGATGGTTGGTATTTAAACGGTAGTTTATATGACTTTACAAAGCCTGTATATAAAAATATAGAACTTGTTGCAAATTGGAGAGAACCTTATTTATTTGAGGTAACATTTGATTCAAAAGGAGGTTCAGAAGTAGAATCACAACAAGTTGTTGAAGGTGGAGTTGTTACAGTTCCAAGTGTTCCAACTAAATCTGGATACGCATTTAACGGTTGGTTATTAAACGGAGAACCTTACGATTTTAATACTAAAGTATATGATAACTTTACTTTAGTAGCAAGTTGGGTACTAGAAGATACAAACTTTAGTATAGAACTTGCAAAACCTGCTGAAGGTAATAACTTAGATAGCAACTTAGTAGAAAACATAAGTAAATTAGACCTACCTAAAGTATCAGGAAATTCAGTAACTATTACTGAAAAAGAAAGATTAGTTTCTTTTGAAAATGAAGGACAAGTAGAAGGAGAATATTATGCACTTTTAGTTGATTTAGAAAAACCTTTAAGTGAAATTAAGAGTATCGAGTCAAATTGTGATTATGCTAGTATTTTAACTAGTGACATCGCAGGTTATGGTGCTACTGGCACTGAATTTGTATTATTGTTAACAGGTGATTACACTGAGAAGACTTGCTCAATTACATTTAAAAATACTCAAGACGAAGAGTTAAAGACTATCAATGTAACTTATAAGCCTGTAACTATAGGTTTAAGTGTTAAGAAAGCAGTTCCTGATACTACTGTTGAAACTGATATTAAAGAACCTAATAGAGAAGGAATAATATATAATCAAAAGAATATTACAGTAAGTGATATTACTGATGGAGTAGTAACAGTAACAGAAGACAAGATATTAGAAAGTTGGACAAGTAATGGAACTGTAAATGGTAGATGGTTTGGTCTAGTATTTGACTTAAATATTCCTGTAACTGATTTAGAAGTAGTTAGTGAAAACATTACTTGTGTTGAAAGCGAAGATAATTCTTGTATTCCATATTCTGAGTCTATTCAAGCAAAACGTTTTGGTGGAAGCAATACATCATTTGTTTTATGGCTAACTGCTGAAAAAGTATTAGAAGCAGAAGAAAAAGGTGGTTTAACTTATACATTTAGAGATAAGAAACTACAAAATTCAGAAGAACAAACTGTAACTATTAAATTTGTAGAAGCAACACCAGAAGTTGACACTGCGGGAACAACTAGTCCAAGTAAAGATACAATAACTGAGACTTTTGGAGAACAAGAAGCACATAAAAGTGATATTGCAAAAAATCAAGGCAGTATAGAAGTAACAACAGACGAAGAAACAAATACTATAACAGTTAAACAAATTGGAGAAATGCAAAGTTGGCAAAGTGATAATCATAGTGGCAAATGGTTTGCAGTTTTAGTAGATGTTGGTATTCCTCTTGATAGATTAGAAGTTACATCAGGTAACTACGAAGTAAAAGACGAAGATAAAACTGATGCTAAAACTAAATTTGGAGCAACTAGTGATACAGCATTTGTAATTTGGTTAGCAGATGACCAAGTACCTGAAGAAACAGGCTTAAAAATTACATTTAAAGATAGGTTAACTGGAAAAACAGTTGATGTTACAATTAAATTTGAAAAACTTGCAACTATTTCTCTAAATGAAGTTGACACAGCAAATATATTAAGTGTTCCAACAGAAACTAATGTTATTAATGAACCCACAGAAGAAGTTACTAATGAAAGAGAAACTGACACTACTAGTTTAGAAGAAGAATTAGCAGAAGCACAAGAAGATAATTCTTATGAACAAGATAATATTATTCTTCCAAAAGAAGACGAAATAGAAGTAAATACAGAAGAAACAAAAGAAAACTAATTTTATAAGAGTTTCACGAAAGTGGGCTCTTTTTTTAACATAAAATAATAAATTTAGAATACAATAGATAAGAGAAAAGTCTTGAAAAAATGTAAAATATATGATAAGATTAACACGTTTGTAGAAATCTTTCTCTACAACCGCTCGGAAAAGGTTATAAAAAGAGTATTCTTACCTTAATGGCGAGTCTTATTGAAGGAGGTAAATAAATGAAAGCAATTATTGAAACAGGTGGAAAACAATACTTAGTAAGTGAGGGAACAGAAATCTATACTGAAAAATTAGATAATGAAGTAAATACAGATGTAATATTTGATAAAGTTCTATTTGTTGATGGTAAAGTAGGAGACCCTTATGTTAGTGGTGCTAAAGTTACTGCAACAGTATTAAAACACGGTAAACAAAAGAAAATAATCGTGTTTAAGTATAAGCCTAAAAAGAAAGAAAGAAAAGTAAGAGGGCATAGACAACCTTATACTAAGTTAGTTATAAAGAAAATTGAAACTAAATAAATGATAAAAGTAAATATAAAAAAAGAAGAAAATATAATAACTTATATAAGAATTAAAGGACACGCTAGATATGAAGAATATGGGAAAGATATAGTGTGTGCTGGAGTCAGTAGTGCACTTCAAACTACAGTTAATGCAATTCTTTCATTTGATAAAAATGCAATTGAATATGTAGAAAGTAATAATTTTTATCTTAAAAATATAAAAAAAGATAATATAACTAATAAATTATTAGATAATTTAGTGAATACTTTAACTGAAATTGAAAGTAACTACAAAAAAAATATACAAATTAAGGAGGAATAATTATGAAATATATGAGTCTTGATTTACAACTATTCGCATCACACAAAGGTGTTGGTTCAACTAAAAATGGTAGAGATTCTGCTGGACGTAGATTAGGCGCTAAGGCTAGTGATGGAGAAAAAGTTAAAGCAGGTTCAATTATATATCGTCAAAGAGGAACTAAAATATATCCAGGTGTTAATTGTGGTATGGGAAAAGACCATACATTATTCGCACTTATTGATGGTGTAGTTAAATATGAAAGAAAAGGAAAAGATAAAAAACAAGCAAGTGTATACTCTCTTAATTAATCTTTTTTAGGTAATAACAATTAAAAGTTATTACTTTTTCTTTTATATTTTAATTTATGGTGGTATAATGAATTTGAAAGGAAAGAGTTATTATGCTAGTAGACGTAAAAGATATACATAAAAATTATAAAGAATTTCTAAATAAAGAAATTATAGTAAATGGATGGGTTAAAAGCCATCGTGCTCAAAAGGAGTTTGGGTTTATAGATTTAACTGATGGAACTTGTTTTAAAAGTATACAAATAGTTTATACTAATGAATTAGAAGATTTTATAAATATTAGTAAAATACAAATAGGTAGTAGTATAAAAGTAACTGGGATACTTTCTTTAAGTGAAGGTAGTGGGCAAGAGTATGAAATAAAAGCAAGTAATGTAGTAGTGCTTGGAGGAGTAGACGAAGATTATCCATTACAAAGTAAAGGTAGACCTACAAGAGAGTTTTTAAGAACAGTGGGGTATTTAAGACCTAGAACTAATTTATTTAATGCTGTTTTTAGAGTTAGAAGTGTATCTGCTTATGCTATACATAAATACTTTCAAGAAAGAGGTTATGTTTATTTCCACGCGCCAATTATAACTGCTAGTGACTGTGAGGGAGCAGGAGAGATGTTTCAAGTTACAACATTAGATTTAGATAGATTATGTAATGAAAAAAGTGTTCCTTATGAAAAAGATTTCTTTGGAAAAAAGGCATCTCTTACTGTATCAGGACAACTTGAAGCAGAAACATTTGCCTTAGCATACAAGAAAACTTACACATTCGGACCTACTTTTAGGGCAGAAAATTCAAATACAAAGACACACGCGAATGAATTTTGGATGATAGAACCTGAAATGGCATTTTGTGATTTAGAAGGCGATATGGATGTAATGGAAGATATGCTAAAATATGTAGTTAAATATGTTTTAGATAATTGTAAAGACGAAATGGAGTTCTTTGATAAATTTGTAGAAAAAGGAATACTTACAAAACTTAATAAATTAATTAATAGTCATTTTACAAGAATAACACACGAGGAAGTTATAAATATTTTAAAAGATGCTAAAGTAAAATGGGAGTTTGAACCAGTTCAAGGAGGCGATATCGCGCGTGAGCACGAAAAATACATAACAGAATACTTTGACGGACCTGTGTTTATAACTAATTGGCCTAAAGATATAAAAGCATTTTATATGAAGCAAAATGAAGATGGTAAGACAGTTGCCGCGGTTGACTTAGAAGTTCCAGGAGCAGGAGAACTTATGGGTGGCTCACAAAGAGAAGAAAATTATGATAAGTTAGTTGCGCGTATGAAAGAAATGGGCATGCCTACTAAAGGAATGGAATGGTATTTAGATTTAAGAAGATTTGGTGGATGTGTGCATTCAGGCTTTGGAATGGGATTTGAAAGACTTTTAATATATTTAACAGGTGTAGAAAATATAAGAGATGTTATTCCTTATCCAAGAACACCAGGTAATTGTGATTTTTAAGGGAGGTTTAAAATATGAGTGAATTAGAATTACATATAAAAGAAGGTACTTTTGTTAGTGAAGAGAGAAATGACGATATGACTTTATATGGAGTTATAGACGAATATGGAGCATTAAATGTTATAAAAACTAGATATTATGATTTAGTAAAAGAATTTATAATAAATAAATACGGAGTTAATGTTAATAATAGATTAGGTAAGAAAGTTTATTTAATAAGTGATAAATATAGATTACTTGCATTAAAAACAGAGTATCAAGAATATATATTTATTAAAACAGATTATGATACTTATAGAATAGAAAATAATGTTGAATACATATTAAATGAATATGGACTAACAGAAGAAGGCTTTATAGAGAAAGCAAAATCATATTCTAGGTCATTAACTTTATAAGAGATATATTAATTTATATCTTTTTTTTGTAAAAAATAAAAAAATTAGCACTCATAACTTGACATTGCTAGTGCATAATATTATAATAGTGTTAGCACTTTTAAGAAAGAGTGCTAAATTTAAGGAGGGAATATGTTAGGAGATAGACAAAAAAGTATTCTAAAATCAATAGTTGAGGAATACATTAAAACTGCTAGACCAGTAGGTAGTAAAAGTTTGTGTAAGCGTTTTAAAGTATCAAGCGCAACTATAAGAAATGATATGCTAATACTCGAGCAAATGGGATACTTAGAAAAACAACACATATCCTCTGGAAGAATACCATCAGAAAAAGGATACCGTTATTACGTAGACAATTTAATGGAACCAAAGAAGATAAGTGGAGAAGATATGTTAAAACTTGAAAAAATATTTCAAAATAACTCTTTAACACTTAATGATGCCATTGAAAAAAGTCTTGAGATAATTAGTGATATAACTAATTACACAGCCGTAATATTAGGTAGTGCTTCTCGTGATAATTTACTTACTAAAGTAGAAATAATACCATTAAATGATAATAATGTGGTAGCAATTCTAATTACAGACAAAGGTCACGTTGAAAATAAGCAAATCAGTTTAAATGAAACAGTGGATACTAAAGAGGTACAAAAAACTAGTGAATTACTAAATAAAATGTTAGTAGGAACACCACTAGACGAAGTACCATCTCGCCTAGAGTTTGAAATAAAACCAATAATAGGCAATTATGTTAAAAACTATGAAGTATTATATAATGCTTTTTATGAAGCACTAAGTAGTTTTCAAGACGACAGGGTAATACACTGGGGAGGTAAAACTAATATATTAAAACAACCGGAATTTAATACAGTTGATGATGTAAAAAACATTATAAGTAAATTTGAAAGCAAAGATATGGTGAGTAAAATTGAAGAAACTGAAGATGAGGTTAAGGTATATATTGGAAAGGAAACTGAATTTGACGACAATGTAACAGTTGTAAAGACTAAGTATAATACGGGAAAAAATGAGGGTACTCTAGCAATAATAGGCCCTAAAAGGATGGACTATGAAAGAGTATTAAATTTACTCGAATACATAAAAGAAAATATAGAAAAGAAAGGTAATTTATAGTGGCAAAAAAAGATAAAGATAAAAATATAAAACAAGAAGAAGTAAAGAATAATGAAGAAATAAAAGAAGATAAAACTAACGAAATGAACGAAGAAGAAATAAGAAAAGTATTAGAAGACTATAAAGTTATTCAAGATAAATATACACGTCTTCAAGCGGAATTTGTCAACTATCAAAATAGAACTAAGCAAGAAATATCTAATATGTTTAAATATGAAGGTGAGTCTTTAATAAAAGAATTACTAGAAACTATAGACGATTTTGAACGCGCTATTATGATGGACGACAATGACCTAAGCGACGAAGTTAGTTTGTTTTTAAAAGGTGTTAAAATGATTTATACTAGATTTGTTGGAATACTAGATAAATTAGAAGTAAAGCCTATAGATGTAGAAGGACGAGAATTTGACCCACAAGTAGCAGAAGCAGTACTTACTGAACACGATGAAAGTCGTCCTGAGAATGTTGTACTAGAAGTCCTTAAAAAGGGATATATGTACAAAGATAAATTAATTAGACCAGCAATGGTTAAAGTAAATAAATAAAAGAAGGAGAGATAAATAATGAGTAAAGTTATAGGAATAGATTTAGGTACAACAAATAGTTGTGTAAGTGTTCTTGAAGGAGGAACAGCAACTGTTATACCAAATGCTGAAGGAGGAAGAACTACTCCATCAGTAGTATCAATTAAACCAGATGGGGAAGTTAGAGTAGGTGACGTTGCAAAACGTGAAGCATTAACTAACCCTGAAGTAATAAGTTCAATTAAAAGAAAAATGGGAACTAGTGAAAAGGTAGAAGCAGCAGGTAAAAAATATACACCTGAAGAGATAAGTGCTAAAATACTTATGAATTTAAAGGCTAGTGCAGAAGCATATTTAGGAACAGAAGTTAAAAAAGCAGTTATAACAGTTCCAGCATATTTTAATGATGCACAACGTCAAGCAACTAAAAATGCAGGTAAGATTGCAGGTTTAGAAGTAGAAAGAATAATAAATGAACCAACAGCCGCAGCGCTTGCTTATGGACTTGATAAACAAGATAAAAGTCAAACTATATTAGTATACGATTTAGGTGGAGGTACATTTGATGTATCAATTCTTGAATTAGGTGATGGTGTATTTGAAGTAAAATCAACTGCAGGTAATAACCATTTAGGTGGTGATGACTTCGATAAAAGAGTTATGGACTACTTAGTAAGTGAATTTAAGAAAGATAATGGAATAGATTTATCTAATGATAAACTTGCTATGCAAAGATTAAAAGACGCTAGTGAAAAAGCAAAGAAAGAATTATCTGGAGTAGTATCAACTTCAATTAGTTTACCATTTATAACTCAAGGAGAAAATGGTCCACTTCACTTAGATGTAACCTTAACAAGAGCAAAATTTGAAGATTTAATTCGTGATTTAGTAGAATCTACTAGAAATGAAGTTAAAAATGCTTTAAAAGATGCTAATTTAAGTAAAAGTGATATAGATAAAGTTATTTTAGTAGGTGGTTCTTCAAGAATACCTATGGTACAAGAATTAGTTAAAGAAGAACTTGGTAAAGAACCAAGTAAAGAAGTAAACCCTGACGAAGTAGTTGCTATGGGTGCTGCTATTCAAGGTGGAGTTCTTACAGGAGAAGTAGAAGATTTAGTATTACTAGATGTAACACCATTATCTTTAGGTATAGAAACTCTTGGTAATGTTATGACTATATTAATTCCAAGAAATACAACAATACCTACAACTAAATCACAAGTATTCTCAACTGCTGCTGATAATCAACCTGCTGTAGATATTCATGTCTTACAAGGTGAAAGACCAATGGCAGACGATAATAAAACTTTAGGACGTTTCCAATTAACTAATATACCACCAGCACCTCGTGGAGTACCTCAAATAGAAGTATCTTTTGATATAGACGCTAATGGTATAGTTAATGTAAAAGCAAAAGATTTAGGAACTAATAAAGAACAAAAAATAACAATAACTGCTTCAACTAATCTATCAGATGAAGAAATAGATAGAATGATGAAAGAAGCAGAAGCAAATAAAGAAGCAGATGCTAAACGTAAAGAACAAGCAGAAGTAAAAAATGAAACTGAACAAATGATATTTACTAGTGAAAAAGCAATAAAAGATTTAGGAGATAAAGTAACAGATAGTGAAAAGAAAGAAATAGAAGACTTAATAAGTGATGCTGAGAAAGCACTAGAAGGTAGTGACATAGACGCTATTAAAAAGGCTAAAGAAAAACTTGAAGAAAAAGCAATGGCTTTAAGTGCAAGAGTTTATGAAGAAGCAGCAAAGAAGGAACAAGCAGAAAGTAATTCAGATAGTGCAAATGATGCAAAAGATAATGTAAAAGAAGCAGAATATGAAGAAAAATAATAATATAGGGGCTTAGGAAAGGTCTTAAGTCCCTTTAATTTTCTAGGAGGAGTTAATGAACAAGAGAGATTACTATGAGGTATTAGGAGTAGATAAAAATGCCAGTGAAGCAGAAATAAAAAGTGCATTTAGAAAGTTAGCAAAAAAATATCACCCAGATGTATGTAAAGAAGCAGATGGGGCAGAAAAATTTAAAGAAGCACAAGAAGCATATGCAGTATTATCAAATGCAAGTGAACGTGCAAAATATGATAAATATGGACACTCTGCATTTAATAATAATGGTCAAAGTGGTTTTGGTGGAGGTGCTGGATACGATTTCTCTGGTTTTGATTTTTCTAGTATCTTTGACGACTTATTTGGTGGAAATGATTTTGGAAGTTTTAACTTTGGCGGTATGGGTGGTTTTGGAAGTAGTCGAGGACGTTCTCGTTCAAGACGTGGTAATGATTTAGTTTATAATTTAAAAATAGATTTTCTTGATTCTGCCTATGGTACTACAAAAGATATAACAATTGATGTTGTAGATAATTGTCCAGAGTGTAATGGAGAAGGTGGTTTTGATAAGACTACTTGTCCTGACTGTAAAGGTGCAGGAACAGTTAATACTGAAGCAAGAACAATAATAGGTACAATTATGACTAAAACTTCTTGTAAGACTTGTAATGGAACTGGATATGTTTTTGCTAAGACTTGTAGTGAATGCCGTGGAAAAGGAAAGATAAAACAAAGAAAAACTTATTCTGTAGAAGTACCTAAAGGAATAAATACAGGAGAACAAATAAGAATGAGTGGAAAAGGTGAAGCAGGGGTAGGCGGGGCTCCTAATGGAGACTTATACATTGAATTTACTGTAAAAGAGCATCCTTTATATAGAAGGGAAGACTCTGACCTTTATTTAGAATTACCTGTAACATTAACTGATTTAGTATTAGGTACAAGTAAAAGTATAAATACTATAGATGGTTTAATAGATTTAAAAATACCTGCCTCTTCTCAACCAGGAGATACTTTAAGAGTTAGGGGTAAAGGAATAGCAAATGTTCATACAGGACGTCCAGGAGATTTATATATTATTTTAAAATTAGTATTACCTAATAAATTAACTAGAACTCAAAAAGAATTGTTTAGCGAATTAGCAAAGACTGAACTAGACGATAATGAGGCATTTAGGAAATTTGAGAAGTTAAATAAAAATTAAATGAATAAAAAATAAATAAGAAGATAAACTATAACTGTAAAGGGTTATAGTTTTTTTAAAGTAAAATATGTTTGTAATAATAAGAAAAAGTTGTTGACAGTAAC
>CANRGI010000005.1 GCA_947630095.1 uncultured Bacilli bacterium | reverse complement strand
TAGATAATATAAACGATTTAATAGAAAATTTATTCTTATATTCTAGTTCTCTTGATAATGATATTAAATTTGAATACATCTCTATTAATACAGTATTAGAAGAAGTAATACTTTCTTTTTATGCTTTATTTAAAAAAAATAATATAACTCCTAAAATAAATATATGTACATCTAATGTTTATAGATATGTAAATAAATCTTTATTAATTAGAATATTTGAAAATATAATATCTAATGCTATTAAATATACTTCTAATAATATTGAAATAACTTTAACTTCTAATGGATTTATTATATTTAAAAATAAAACTAATTCTTTAGATAAAACAAGTATAGAAAAGATATTTGATAGATACTTTACTGTTGAAAATGCTTCTAAAAGTAGAGGTTTAGGTTTAGAAATAGCAAAATACTTAACTAATATTAATAATGGTAAAATAAATGCTTATTTATATAATAATACTTTAAAAATCGTTTTAGAATTTCCTAAATTATGATAAAATATCCAAAGGGGGAAATTTAATATGAAAGATAGACTTAAATTAGCAAGTTATATTATTAAAGGATATAAAACTAATGAATTTTATAAAATATACCCATTTACTACTGAAAACTTAAATGCTTACCTTACTAAATATGATTTTACTAATAAAAGAGTTTTAACAGTAGGTAGTTCAGGAGACCAAATACTAAATACATTTTTAATGGGCGCTAAGGATATTACTGTATTTGATATTAACCCATTTACTGAATATTATTTTTACTTAAAATCTTCTGGAATAGAAACTTTATCTTATAATGAATTTATAAATTTCTTTTGTCTATATAAAAATATTATATTTAAAAATAAAGATGTATTTAAAAAAGATATATTTTATAAATTATTTGATGTAATGGATAATCATATAGTTGATTTTTGGAAATATTTAATCGATAACTTTAATACTTTACAAATAAGGAAGAATTTATTTAATAATGACGAAGAAGATATTAATACTATAAAAAGATTAAACACTTACTTAAGTAAAGAAAACTATTATTATTTAAAATCAAATATAAAATCTTTAAAACCTACTTTTATTACTGATAATATTAAATATTTAGATAAACACTTAAATGGTATATATGACTATATAATATTATCTAACATATCTAGTTACATAGAAAAAATATATAAACACCCTCTTAAAGATTTTAAAGAAAATATAAATAAATTTGAAAATTATATGGATAATAACTCTACCCTTTTTATGGCTTATTTATATGATATGCACGAACTAACCAAAGTTAAAAAACACTGGGATATTATTTATCAATTAGATTTAGTTAAAAAAGTATTTAAAGATAAAAACTTAGAAATGATTACATTTGAAGGAATAGAAGAAAATTCCAAAGACTCTCTATTAATTTTAAAAAAATAATCTATGATTTTTAATATAAATGGTATATAATTAAATTATGAGAAAAAAAATATTAATTGGATATGCCGATTATGGAAGTGGTCATAAATCAGTAGCAAACTACATTAAAGATTACTTAGAAAATAAAAATGAATTTGATATTGAATTAATAAATATTTCTGACTATGGCAACTCCTTAGGTAATATAAGTATAAAACTTTATAATAAACTTTGTAATAAAGAAAAACTTTATTCTCTTTTATATGACGCTTCTAATACTAAATTAATAAGTTTAGGTAATATTAAATTTTGTAAAAAATGTTTTGATAATGAAAAATTAAGAAATAAAATAAAAGAATTTAAACCAGATATAGTTGTATCTACTCATTTTTATATTAGTTATATAATTAGTTACTATAATTCTATTAATCTAACTAAATCTAAAATAATGACTATACTAACTGACTTTACTTCTCATAAATTTTGGACAATAAATGAAAAAGATACTGATTATTTTATAGTACAAAATGAAATATTAAAAAATAATCTTATTAAAAATGGTATAGAAGAAAAAAAGATAAAAGCATTTGGTATACCAGTTAATAGTAAAACTAATGAATATTTAGATACTAAAGAAAATATAATTAAAAAATATAGTTTAAGTGGTAAACCTATATATCTATTCTTTGCAGGAGCTTCAGCAGGTTTTGACTATACTTTTGAATACTTTACTAAATTATTAAAAGAGCCTATTCCAATAGATATAATTTATATATGTGGTAAAAATAAAGAATTAAAAGAAAAAGCACAAGAATATATAATTAATAATAATATTAAAAATGCTTTAGTATTAGGTTTCATTAAAGATGTATTTAATTTAATAAATGTAAGCGATGTAGTAATTACAAAACCAGGAGGTTCTACTTTAAATGAATTAATAGAATTAAAAACACCTAGCATACTTATACCAGGTTTTGGTGGTCAAGAAGAAAAAAATGAGAAATTCATGTGCAAAAGACATTATTCAGTCAAAGTTAAAAACCCTAAAGAATTATATAAAAAAGTAAAAAGTTTTATTAAATACCCTTTTATAATTAAATCTATGAAAAATAAACTAAATAAAGTAAATAATAAAGAAGCAAGTAAACAAATCTATGAATTAATTAAAAAAATGCTAAAAGAAAATTAGAACCTAAATTCTAATTTTTTAATTTATAAATAACATCTCTTGATTTACCCTCTTTAACTATTATATTCCTTTGAGCCATTTCTTTTAAAATATTAACAGTTAAAGTTTTTTTACTATCTAAAAGTTTCTCTATATCTTCCCTACTTGCTACTTTATTTTCTTCTAAATATTTTATTATTACCGAATATTCTTTTTTCATAACCATTTTAGGTAATATTACTAAAAAACTATTAGGCGCTACTTGGATTTCAGGAACTTTATCTGAATTTTTATATAATTCTAGCATTCTCGGAATACCACTTCCATAAGCCTCTACTAAGCCTAATCTATGAAATACATTTATTAATTTAGGATTTCTTGAAGAAGAAGAACCTAACTTAATATCTTCTATTGTTAACCCTTTTACAAGTCCACCTAAACTTAAAAACTCTATTCTATCAGTAAATATATGTACTAAAGTACTTCCTGGTATTTCATAATCACGATGTCCTATACAATTAAGCAAAATCTCTCTAATACTTTCTAAAGGATAATCATAAGTATCAATTCTTTCCATACCCTGTATCTTACCACTAATTTTATTATTTAATTTTAAATAATTTTCTGCTTCTTCTAATTGTTGTAACAAACTACCCTTTGAAGTTTCTTTCATATCTAAAAATTCTTTTTTACTAGTATCAGTATAAACCGCCATCTTTATTGTATAAGGGCATTCGTCTGATAATAATAAACCTAAATTAGTATATTTTCCTTTTTCATTTATTATACCAAGTGTCTTTTTTTCATTATTCCCAAATGCTATACCCTTTTCTTTAAATACTCTATCTGCATATACAAAAGTTAAATCTTGATTTACACTTATATTTTTTTCAAAAGTAATACCAGAAGTTTCTATAATCATTTGCCTTATAATTTCATTAGTCGCGTGTTGTGTAGTCGCACCTAATCTAATATAAACTCCCTCAGGTGTCATACCTTTAGACTTTAAATAATAAGGCTTACCAGTACCTTGTAATACTTCAACTATTATAATATCTTTCCCCTCTTGTTGCTCTATTCTAGGCGCTACTAAAAAACTAATGTCAGGTTCTATGTTATCGTGTAATTTACTACTAACTTTATCTAATTCTTTTCTTACATTTTCTACTCCATAAACACTACCATCGTCATTATACCCAATTATAATTGTACCACCATTTGTATTACAAAATGCAATAACTTCTTTAACCAAAGAGTCAATTATTTCTCTTTTAAATTCATATTTATCACTATTTTGCATCATTTAACCACCACCCATTATAAGCATATAACTTTATTATTTATTTTTCAATATTTTTATTACTTAAAAAAAGTGAGTTTTATTTCCCACTAATTCCGTATTTATTTACTATTCTTTTTAAAGCCATTTCCTCTCCATATTCAAATATATCTTTTATATATTCTTCTTGAAGTAATAAAGGTTTTATATGATAAATAATTTTGTTTTCTTTTTCAAAACTTCTAACATCTTTAATAGGCACTTGAAATTGGTCTATGTATATATCTTTTTCAAGTGGTGTATAAAGGTTATAATCAGCCCTTCTATCATTTCTTTTTAATTTATAATCATTAGACCCGTGATATATATCACTTTCATAATTAAAACTATAAGTACCTAAATAAATATAAATATTATTAATTATATTATTTTTTCTTATATATTCATTAATAGCCGTTCTAAATATTTGCTCGTCGTCTTTTATAACAAAATATTTATAATCTTTAATTTTATTTTGTAATTCTATATATTTTTTTACATATTCATTATCTTTAAGTTCATTAACTAAAGATATAATTTCATTATATTCTTCTTGCATCTTTTTTCTTTTAATATAATATTTCTTTATATTTTCTAATATTTCTTTATCCATACTACCTCTTCAATTTCTTTAAATTACTTAAATTCTCTCCTATTTCTTTCTTACTCATATTAGTTAAAGTAAATATATCTTTATCTAAATATTTATCTATACTATTTAATACATTACTTCCACTTAATATTTCAAATTCTAACATATTAAATTCTTTATCATTAACCCTACATTTATCTATAGACATCTCTACTAAAGCATCTTCATAATTGAATACATATTTTATTTTTATCATATCTAAAGTCATAACAGGATATACTTTATTTATTTTTATATTTAATTTATTATTTATAAATTCTAAAGCACTTTCTAAACTATCAAAATTTTCTTCTATTCTATCTAAATACATATCTTTATCATTTACTATTTTTTTAACAGTATATTCTATATTATTTCTTTTTCTTAAATTTATATTAGCATTTTTAAGTATATCATTAAAGTCATAATATTCGTCTATAATTCTTTTTTGTTTACTTTTATTTTTATCTATTAAAGATGCTATACTATCATAATCTTTAAACAAATATTTACTCTCTATTTCTTTATTCATATTATATCTTCCTAGTCAAATTTATTCCCTCTTTAAACCCACATTGTTCTGTACATTCATAATCAGGAAAAGTACATTTTGCCCCATAACTATACTTACATATATCTTTATATAATCTACTATTATGGTTAGCAATTAAATTTAATCTATATTGCTCTAATGTTTCTTTAGTTTGTCTCATTATCTCTAACTGAGCAGAACTACATAGTCTCTCTTTACATTTTTTAATAAAGTTATCATAAGTTCCCATCTCGTGAATTAAAACCATTTCTCCTTGTGGCACTACTTCACTTACACTTTCTATATCTTTAAGCCAAGCATCTTTAAGGTATGAATAATCTATAATTTCAGGAACATAATATTCTTTATCACGTAATCTTTCTATTTGATAATTAACTGTTCTATGCCTTTGTGCTTGTGCCATTTGGGCAAAACTTCCCTTATATAAAGTACTATAAACTTCTCCAAAATATATTTGTCTATCACTTAAATTATCTCCAAATAAAGATATCTCTCTATGTTTTTCATTTCTCATAAGTCCTTCGTCTAAAATATTTAATCTTTCTAACTCACTTACAAAATCTTTCATATATAAAGCAATTTTACTATCAAACCCATTATTAGTGTTTTTAATATAATCTTTAAACCAAGATGCAATATAATTTATTTGTCTTAAACTAGTTGTATACACCATTTGAGTAGGCATAAATACAGTTACTAAATATCTAGCATTCTCTTGCGCTAATTTTTTTATCTTACTATCATTAAATTGTTTACCATATTTATCTTTAATTCTATCACTAAATATCTCTATCCATTTATTATATAATTCTATCTCTTTATCTGTTACTATACTTCCCTCAGTTTTAACTAAAGGTGTATATCTAAGAGACTTCTCACTTGTATTATATTCTTTTTCATTATTAATAATCATAGCAAGTATTTTAGGTATATTTTGCATATTAAAACTAATACTTATATGTCCATATACACTATGATGCCCATTATTTTTAGTCATTTCTACTCTTCTCATTGTCTTTTCTATAGGTTCTTTATCTATATGATTAAACCCTTCTTTATCATAACAAATACCTGCATATTTACCTGATAAAATAAGTGCTTCTTCTAAATCAAAAGTACCATCTTTTTTTAAAAATAGATTAGGTAGTATATCTATTCTCATTTTTGTATTTTCCATTTTTCCTCCAATATTCTACCCTTTTTATCTCTACTAACAATTTTACCATTTATTATATTTTTGTCAATAAAATTGTATATTTTCTTCTAAACATCTAATAATATAAATAATGAAACAAAAAGAATTTTTAAAAACTTATTTTTCCTTTATTATACTTATATTTTCTATATTTATATCTCTATTTTGTTATAAAAAATATTCTTTATGGAAAACTGATAATAAAAATACTAAAAACATTATAAATGAATTAAAAGAAGTACCTAAACAAGAGATAAAAACTAATCTTCCAGTTAATTTTTTAAATATAGATTTTACTGATTTAATTAAAACTAATAAAGATACAGTTGCTTGGATAAAAATTAATAATACCCTAGTAGATTACCCAGTAGTACAATATAAAGATAATGATTATTATATGAAAAGAGATTTTTATAAAAATAATAATGAAGCAGGTACTATATTTAGTGATTATAGAAATAATTTTTTAAATTTAAATAAAAATACCATCTTATATGGCCACTCTAGGCTTGATAATACTATGTTTGGTTCTCTAAGATTTATGTTAAATGAAGAATTTTTTTCTGAACCCCAAAATAATTATATAATAGTTTCAACTCCTTATTATAATTCTATTTGGCAAATATTTAGTGTCTATAAAATACCAAAAGAAAACTACTTCCTTACTGCCCTTTTTAAAGATGGAGAATATGATGTATTTTTAAATACTATTCTAAATAGAAGTTATTATAATTTTAATACTAGTGTTTCACCTACTGATTATACTTTAACTTTATCTACCTGTGGTGATAGTGATGGTCTAACACGTATTATAGTCCACGCGAAATTAATAAAGAAAGAAAGCACTAAGGCTTTCTAACTAGTTACTTAAAACTTTTTTAAAACTAACTACAGAACTAACTACTGCTACCATACCTAAAACCATAAATACTACTATATTATCATTAGTTGCAGGTACATTAGGTACTACAAATTTTGCTTCTAATTCTTCTTTTGCTAGTTCTTCTCCTGGATTAATTATTTGCTCTAACCCATTTATTTCTACAACCGCACTTGCTGAGTCGTCAGGTACCCATAATGTTGGTGCATTTTCACTTTCTGTTGTATTAATTATATCAGTATTTTCTCCTAAAGATAAATGAGAAATCTCACTTACTCCTTTACCTTGTCCAAGTTCAATACCACCAAAACCATTACCAGATACATCTATTTTACCAACTAGTTTAACATTACCACCATTAACCAAAAGGGCAGCATTCGCACCAGTTAGTTTGATATTCTTTATAGTTGCAGTTGTCTTGTATACTTGTAACACATAAATTCCGCCCCAAACAGTATTACTATCACTATTATCTTTGCCGAATTTACCTGTATACATTATTGTATAGTTAGCACCATCTATTGTTACAGGTCTAGTTATATTTATTTTCTCAGTAGTATGTATATCTTCTCCTAAAACTATTTCTGTAACATCTTTATTTGCTAAAGCATTTTTAAGTTCTTCTTGTGTCTTAACAGTAACAGTTTCTGCTTTTAACCCTAAAAAAGGCACAAATGATAAGAAAAATGCTAACACAACCATTAAACTTTTACAAGTCTTTGTCATAATTTTTCTCCTTTCTACTACTATTCTTATCAAAAAGGAAGTTTTTATTTAGTTAATTTATACCAAGGTAATTTTTGCTAGTAATATTTTTATTTATCATTACATTGTATCAATTATTTAAAATAACTACTATACACTGAACATTATACTATAATAAGTTTATAATACTTCATTAAAAATCGTGAGAAAATATAACTATATGGAGGTATTCAATGAAGTTCACAGAAGAAGACGATAGATATATTTATGAATTAGTAAGTAAAAATGTAAAATACTTTAGAATAAACAACAAATCAAAATACAGAGATAAATATGGTAGAATAACTCAAGAAAGACTAGCAGAATTATGTGACTTAAGCCACGGTCTAATTGGTAACATTGAGTCAAAAAAAGTAGTACAGTCTTTTAGTTTAGCAGTTTTATATAGGATTTCAAAAGTTTTAGAAGTTGATATAAGAGAATTTTTTGAAGATAGAGACCTAGATTAGGACAAAATAAACCACTTGTATAAAATTAAAATAAATTGTATAATGTACTTATGAAGATAATTCTTCATAAAAAAATGAAGACACTTAACTTTTATGGGTTTGGTGCCTTTAGTAAATGGGTCACCTAAACGTATTTCAAAGGTTGTTGTTTAGGTGATTTTATTTACTCGACCACTTTAAAAAGCAGTATTATAAGTAAAAAAATTATAATTACTAGAAAAAAAACTAAAAAGTCCTTTTTGTTCATTATACCACCTCCTGATTTGAAGACCAAAACCCCCAAAAAAGTACATACGTATGGCACCAAACACTATTAAGCGTCCTCAAATAATATATTAGCACAAGTTACTAGGTAAATCAAAAAAAATAGCAAATATTTTTTCGCATATATTTTAAGAAATATTTTCCATCGTAAATGTACTAATATAAAATACAAAATATATTTATCAAAACTAAATTTTATAACATTTAAAAACACTCAAATTTTTTAAGAGTGTTTTATTTTATTTTAATTATCTGCTTCTGCACAAGCACCATCTATACTTGGTATATATGGATCGTCTACTTTACCACTTCCTGTTACTTCTACGCAAGATTTCAGAGAAACTACTGGACGAACGCTGAACGAAGCAACGACTAACTCGCCGGTCAAGTAGCCAGGTCTGACAGAACCGCCCACGTAGAACACGTACGTCCAGCCATCGGCGTCTGCGTTATACGGACTCATTGTCCACCAATATTTATCCCCTGTTACACTACCTCCTACACTATTTTTATAATAATATGTATTTTCACTATTACTTGTATTGATACCACCAGCATAAGCAACTTCGTCTGCTGTCATTAATGCTATTGGGGCATCTCCCAATAATTGATTTCCTACTTTAGTTGTACTTTTTTGAATTCCTGTGAATTTATCTGCTACATCTCCTCCATTATCCCATAAACCTATTCCATCACCCTTTGCATTTCCCCCACATTTAAACGTTGGGTGATATTCTGTTTTTTGCGTTACTCCCCCGTAAGTAGTACCCATTGCATCTAGCGTTAATCTCATTGCTGCTCCATAATACATTATACCTGGTGCTGCATATTTTTTTGTTGACCTATCGCTACAATATATCGCTGTTCTACTTATATAAGAACTAAATGTTTTACCATTTGTATCAGTATTTTTCATATTATTGGTATACCAAGTGTCTATTGTTATCTTTATTGGTGACGAATTTTCTTGGTCTTTTCTATTATTTTCTAAACTTCCGTCTGTTCCATACATATATCCTACATACATTGTATTATCATAAGAAGAATTATATTGTTGACTAGCATTTATATATCCAGTAGTAGAACTATGTCCACTTGCTCCTTTTCCTGCATACAATAATCTTACGCTTCCATCTTCATTGGTTCTTATTATTCTCCACCATATATCGTCATTACCTTCTTTACCAAATTTTACCCAATTATTATCAGGGTTTCCTGCAAAATACAATACTTCATTTTGAGTTTTTCCATCAGGTTCTAAGTATTTTGCATCTGTTTCTTTGTATAATCCTGCTATTCCAAAAGCAACATTAAATGTTCCTGATGCTCTTGTATTTATTGTTTTATTATCTTCTTTCAATTTTGCTATGAATGGTGGTATTTTTGGTGGTTCTTCTGTCCCTACTTCTATCATTATACTACCATTAAAACTTTTTCCCATATCTGCACTTTGGTCTTCGTCTGTTTCCAAATATTGAAATTCTATTGTATAACTTTGTTTTGCCTTATCTGCTATTTCTACATTATATGCTAGTACTGTATTTGTAGGTTCAGTTGTTTTAGGTACATTAGTCCAGTCACAACTATATCCACTTCCACCATTGGTTATCTTATATTGTAGAAATCCCTCTGTTTCAAATGTATTTAATAAGTTTTCTATTACTATATTATATTTATATACATCTTCACTTCTATTTTCTACTGTAAATGTTTTTGAAATATGCCACCCAGGTACTATTAACCCATCATTTATCTGTGATGTATCTGTATATATTACCTTTAATTCTTTAGCAACTAAACTTATTTCCTTTCCATTACCTGTTATTATTGGTGTAAAGTATGCTATACTTACTCCTAAACCTAATACTAATACACCTACTATCATTGTTATTATCACTTTCTTTTTCATATTCTCACTTACCTTTCATAAAAAGTATAACACAACTTTTTCAAAATTACTACTATATACTGAACTTTATTATATCATTAGTTTATAAAATTCAATTAAAAAACGTGAGAAAATATAATTGAAATGGAGGTATTCTATGAAATTTACAGAAGAAGACGATAGATACATTTATGAACTAGTCAGTCAAAATATAAAATACTTTAGACTAAATAATAACTCAAAATATAGTGACAAATATGGTAGAATTACTCAAGAAAGACTTGCAGAACTATGCGACATAAGTCACGCTTTCATTGGTAACATTGAGTCAAAGAAAGTAATGCAATCATTTAGTTTAGCAGTTTTATATAGAATTTCAAAAGTTTTAGGAATAGATATAAAAGAATTTTTTGAAGATAGACACTTAGACTCATAGGTGGTTATATGAGAGATATAGAAATACGTTTCAAAGAATTAAGAAAAGATAGAAACTTACTACAAAAAGATATTGCTAAAATATTAGATATGTTAGAAGATACCTACTCTAAATGTGAAAGAAATATAAATGATATATCTTTAGAAAATTGTAACAAATTAGCAAATTTTTATGATGTTTCAATAGATTACTTACTAGGTCTTACTGATACTAATATCAAAACTAAATATAAAAAAATAAATTTAAAATTATTCCAAAAAAGATTACTAACTTTAAGAAAAGAAAACCAATTAACTCAACAAAAACTTGGAAATTTAATTGGTTTTAGACAAAATACATATGCTAATTATGAAAAAGGCAATATAGTCCCTACTACTTTAAAAGTATATTACATAGCAATATTTTATAATGTATCAATAGATTATTTAGTAGGAAGAAGCAATAACAAAAATATAGGTGGTTTATATGATAAGATATAAAGATATGCGAGAAGATAATGACTTAAAACAAAAAGATATTGCCAAACTTTTAAATACAACTAGAGAACAGTATTCTAAATATGAAAATGGTATAAGATATTTACCTATTAAACATTTAATTACTTTAACTAAATTTTATAACACCAGTGCTGATTATTTACTAGGTTTAACTAATGAAATAACACCTTATAAAGTAAATAACACTAATACTTTAAGATTAAAAGAATTAAGAATTAAAGAAAATTTACACCAAAAAGACATAGCAAAACTACTAATGACTACACAAGAACAATACTCTAAATATGAAACAGGTGTACGTTCTATACCAGTATACCATTTAGAAACATTATCTAATTATTATAACACTAATATTGACTACATATTAGGTCTTACTGACGAAATTAAACCTTATAAAAAAATAAAATAAAAAAGTACAAAATAAAACACTTGTATAAAAATAAATTTAATTATATAATATATTTAGTGAAGAGAACTTCACAAAAAAACGAGTCCTGCTTAAGTTTATGAAGGCAGACTTGTCCATTTTTTTAGAATTTCGAAGAATGCCTGTTTGTCAATTGAAAAGGCATTCTTTGTTTTTTAACGAAAACCCCCTGGAAAAAGTCACTACGTCAGTCCTTGTTGCTTTGACTTAGTATATAAAGTATGATTATTAAACACACTAAATATTCCACGCAAAACTCCTCTCCAATGGACATCACCTACCTTTCAATAATTCAGGTAGGACAAGTCCGCCTTCCTTTAAACAGAACTCACTATCTATAATATAATAATAATGGTTAAAAGTCAATAAAAATAGCAAATATTTTTTCGTCTTAAAATAAAAAATTAAAGTACTTTTTCAATTGCAAATATATTAAGATTAATTAAAATAAAATATAATTTTTATATTGTCAAAATACTTGTATAAAATTAAAATAAATAGTATAATGTATCTAGTGAAGAAAACTTCACAAAAAAGTTCTATTTATAAAGACAAAATTATTATTAATATTTAGTATGATAATTAAACAAATTAAATACTCCACAAAATTCCTTTCCATGGAGATTTGGACATTACCTACCTTTCAATTATCCAGGTAGGACAAGTTAAGTCTTTTTAAATAGAACTTATTAACTTTAAAATTTCACTCTCTAAAGAGTGTTTTTATTTTAAAAAAACATACAACACTTATTAGTTATATGTTTTTTATTAATTTCTTTTCTTTTTGAGGCTCTAAAGTATTTCTTATAACTGCATCTTCCCATCTTTTAGGCACTCTTTCTGGTAAAGCGACAAATAAATTAGATGTATCTTCATAAAAAGCATCTTGAAACACTTCTCTACCTAACCCACTAAAATAAAGAATACATACTAATTTTATAACATCAACCCTTCTAGTATCTATTAATTTATTAAATTGATGCAAGTCTTCTATTGTTATCTTAGTTACCCCATTATTATAAAACCAGTCAAGAAGTATCTTTTTTTGTACTCCTATATCATAATCACTAAATTTTTTATACACACTTATCCCCCTCATTTCTGTACATATTATACTACATTTCACTCTAAATATCAAGTATTTTGTATTTATTTTTATACTATTTCAAATTGACTATAATATAAACTTGCATAAAAACCATTTTTATCTAATAATTCTTGATGTGTACCAAGTTCTACTACATCTCCATCTTTAAGTACTAATATCATATCTGCATTTTGAATAGTAGAAAGTCTATGCGCAATTATAAATGAAGTTCTACCTTTCATAAGTTTATCCATAGCCTTTTGTATCAATTCCTCAGTTCTTGTATCAACACTACTAGTTGCTTCGTCTAATATCAAAATCTTAGGGTCTGCAAGTATTGCTCTTGCTATTGTAAGAAGTTGTTTTTGTCCTCCACTTATATTAGTAGTTTCTTCATTTAACATCATATTGTACCCATCAGGTAAAGTTTGTATAAAATGATGTGCATAAGCCATTTTAGCCGCTTCTATTACTTCGTCGTCACTTGCGTCTAGTTTTCCATATCTTAAATTCTCCATAATAGTCCCACTAAAAAGCCAAGTATCTTGTAAAACCATACCAAATTGTTTTCTTAATTCATTTCTATCTATATTTTTTATATTGACCCCATCTATTAATATATTCCCCTCGTCCACATCATAAAATCTCATTAAAAGTTTAACTAAAGTAGTTTTACCAGCCCCAGTAGGCCCGACTATAGCAATTTTTTTACCACTTTTAATTTTAGCACTAAAGTCGTGTATTATAGTCTTATCTTTATCATAACCAAACTTAACGTGTTCAAATTGAACATTACCTTTTACATTATCTAATGTTACTTTATTATGTACTCTTTCTTCTTCTTTTTCTCCTAAAAATTCATAAACTCTTTCAGTAGCCGCCATCATTCTTTGTAAATCAGTCATAACCCCAGCAAGTTCTCCTATAGGATTAGTAAAATTCTTAGCATAAGTTATAAATGACTGTATATTTCCTACTGTAATCTTACCTTTAACTACATTAATTCCACCTAAAATAGCAACTAAAACATAACTTAAATTCCCTACCATAGTCATAATCGGATGCATTAACCCACCAATAAAACGACTTTTCCACGCTGCCTCAGTTAATTTCTCATTTTCATTATCAAATTTCTTTATAAATTTATCTTGAGCATTAAAAGCCTTTATAACATTTTGCCCAGTTAGCATCTCTTCAACATTACTATTTACTACTGCAAGCATCTCTTGCCCATTTCTAAAGTGTTCCTCTCCTAATTTCATTAATATACCACTGATAAGTATTGTTATAGGTAACACTACTAAAGTGACAATAGTCATAGTAAAATTTATTGTTAGCATCATTATAAGTATTCCAACCACCATCACAACACAAGTAATCATAGCAGTAGCAGTTTCATTTAAATTTTGATTTATAGTATCTACATCATTAGTAATTAATGAAAGCACATCTCCATTACTTTTTTTATCAAAATATTTTAAAGGTAATTTAGTAATCTTTTTACTTATTTTATTTCTTAAATCTCTAGTATATTTTTGACTTATATTAGCCATTATTATCCCTTGTAAATAATTAAATATTGCACTTACCCCATATAGAAACAAAACAGTAAGTAATATTTTATGAAGTGCCTTAAAGTTAATACCACCTACACCCTGTATTTTATTTATTATCCCATTATATAACTCAGTAGTAGCATTACCTAATACTTTAGGTCCAACTATAGTAAAAAGAGTTGATAATATAGAAAATATAGTAATAATTATAATATGTATATAATAAGGCCTTAAATCTTTTATTAATTTTTTAAAAGTTAATTTTAAATTTTTAGGTTTTAAATTCTCTTTATCTTCCATTACCTTCACTCTCCTAACTGACTAATTTTTATTTCTTTATATATAGGACAACTTTCTAATAATTCATTATGAGTTCCCATACCTACTATCTTTCCTTCGTCTAATACCACTATTACATCAGCGTGCATTACACTTGCTATCCTTTGCCCTACTATAAAAACTATTTTATCTTTAGTTACTTTAGATAATTCTTTCCTTAAAAGTGCATCAGTTTTATAATCAAGTGCGCTCATTGCGTCGTCAAATATATATATAACTGGGTCTTTAGCAATAGCCCTCGCTATAGATAAACGTTGTCTTTGTCCACCACTTACATTAGTTCCACCTTCGCTTATCTCTCTTTCATACCCTTTTTCATTACTTAATATAAATTCTTCTGCTTGACTTATCTTACTAGCATTCTCTATTACTTTTTTATCTTCACTTTTTAACCCAAGAGCAATATTAGATAATATAGTACCACTAAATAGCATTCCCTTTTGAGGCACATACCCTATTCTATCTCTTAAATCTTTTATACTAACGTCTTTTATATTAACCCCATCTATCAGTATTTTCCCACTAGTTGCATCATAAAACCTAGGTATTAAATTAACTAAAGTAGATTTTCCACTTCCAGTACTACCTATAAAAGCAATAGTTTTCCCACTAGTTATCTTAAAATTAATATTATGTAACACATCTTCAGTAGCAAAAGGATATCTAAAATAAACATCTTTAAATTCAACACTATGTTCATTTACTTCTTTAAATTTCTTTAATTTTATATTATTTTTAACTTTAACTTGAGTATCAAATACTTCTTTAACTCTTTTTATAGATACCATCGCACGAGGTAACATTATTAATACCATTGAAACCATCAAAAATGCTGTCACTATTTGCATAGTATATGTTATAAGAGCAATTAAACTACCAACTTGCATACTCCCTACATCTATTTTTCCTGCTCCAACCCATATTATTAATATTGATATACTATTCATTAATATAGTTAATGTAGGTGACATAATTGCCATTGCACGATTTATAAATAACCCATTTTTAGTTATATCATTATTTGCTTTATTAAATCTTTCTTCTTCGTGTTTATGATTAGCAAAAGCCCTTATTACAGGTAACCCAGTTAATATTTCACGTGATACAGTAGTTAATTTATCGAGTAATTCTTGAAATAATTTAAATCTAGGTACTACTAAAACAAATAATATAAACATTAAACTCAATATTGCAAGTACTGCTAAAGCAATAACCCATCCCATACTAGAGCCACTTACTTTCATAATAGCCCCAAATGCTATAATAGGTGCGAATATAACTATTCTTAAAAATACCATAACTAACATCTGTATTTGTTCAATATCATTCGTACATCTTGTTATCAAAGAAGATATCCCTATTTTACCCATTTCTTCATTTTCAAAACTCATAACTTTATTTACTAATTTACTTCTTAAATCTTTAGCAAAAAATGCAGATATTTTACTAGACATATACACACTTACAAAAGTAATACCCATAGCCGTCAAAGCAACACAAATCATATAAAAACCTGTCTTATATATGTATTTCATTTGTAAATCATTTAAATCTATTCCAATACTTTCATACTCATTTCTAACATAACTAATACCCATTTGCTCTATTAAGTTTTCATTACCCTTATAAGTATCTTTCATTTTTTGAACTAACTCTACTCCACTTAATTCACTTTCTTCATTTGTACTATACACTATTATAGGGTACATTAATATACTTTCTAAATCTAACCCATCTTCTTTTAATATGTATACGCTCTCACTCTTAACAATCGGGTATTTATTTATATATTCCTTACTCCCTTTTTCTATATATTCATATTCACTATTAACTTTATTTACTTCTTCATTTGTTAAATACTTCTTTATATTATTTAATTCACTACTTCTTATAACTTTAGGTACAACACTTTCTATTCCTCCTTGTTGTATACCTATATTTACTATCTTAGATGTATATGTAGGAAGTGCTAAATCACACATTGCTTGTATAATTAATAATATAATAACTACTAATATTCTAAATTTATATTTTGATAATGTACTAAGTATATATTTCATTTCTTTTTCTCCTATCCTTAAAAAGTCAACGTGCTTTATTTACCACATTGACTACTCTAATATTTTACCTAATATTTCATTCATAACATATATATATTCACTAGGTATATATAGTTTTTTACCTTTCATTTTTAAATAACCCTCTTTTATAAGTGGTGTTATATTAAATACATCTTGTATATTTTCTTTAAATTTATTAAAAAATTCAAATACATCTATACCTTCTAATTTACGAAGTCCTAAAATAATCTCATTTTCCATATCTTCTTTCTTAGACATTATAAGTTCATTATATCTATATTTATCTTTTAAATATTGATTAAAACTCTTAGTATTTTCATATCTTAAATCGTCTAAAAATCCTGCTGCGCCTAACCCAAAACCATAATACTCTTGATTATTCCAATAACTTAAATTATGTTTTGACTCATACCCTGGAATAGCATAATTAGATACTTCATAATGAACATACCCTTTTTCTTCTAATTTTTTATCTATATATTTATACATTTTATAATCTATTTCTTCGTCTATATTTTTAATTTTATTTATACCTAAAATAGTATTTTCTTCTATTATTAAACTATATGTACTAATATGTTTAACTCCTAAATTTAATACTTCTTTAATATCACTTCTTAAAATAGCCATAGTTTCAATAGGAACTGCATATATAATATCAACACTTATATTATCAAAATACTTTTTAACTAGTCCTACATTATTTATAATCTTGTTTTTATCGTGTTTTCTATTAAGATATTTTAATATGTATTTATCAAAACTTTCTATACCAATACTTATTCTATTTACTCCTGCATTTTTAAGTATCTTTAGTTTTTCTTCACTGACATCGTCTACATTCATTTCTACTGTAAACTCATAATCGCTATCTAAATCGAATATTTTAGTTATTTTCATAAGTTTCTTTAAATTAGGCACACTTAAAACACTAGGTGTTCCTCCACCTATATATATAGATTTAACACAGTCGTTAGCGTAATATTTCTTAATTTCTTTCTCTAAATGTACAAGATATTCTTCTGCCCATACATTATCGTGTAAGAATTTAGGAAAATCACAATAACTACAAATGCTCTTACAAAATGGTATATGTATATAAACACTTCTCATACTTTAATTATAATATATACTAGTCTTTTTTACAATATTTTTAAAAAAATATTAATTTTTTTAACTTTTTAGCACTTTTTTTCATTTTTTACTTGCATATTCCCCGAATATATTATAAAATGAAGTAGGTTCTTTTAAAAAGAACGGGCTTGTAGCTCAGTTGGTTAGAGCGTGCGTCTGATAAGCGCAAGGTCGATGGTTCAAGTCCATTCAGGCCCACCATTATAAATGGCCGGTTGGTGAAATGGTTAACACACACGCCTTTCACGCGTGCATTCACGGGTTCAAATCCCGTACCGGTCACCAATAAAGTTAATAAAATCCGTATTTGCGGGTTTTTTATTTTACCATTTAGTTATGGTATGGTATATTGTCTTCAAAAAAACAGTTAGATTATTCAGACTAGTTTCTGATATACCGCTGTTTTTTCTATTTTATTATAAAACAAAAACACCACTAATCGGTTCAAACCCAATTTATGTGATGTTTTTTACTATTAACTTAATTTATTTTTTAATTTTTTTTCTGTTTTCTTCACTTATAAGTTCACTTTCTTTTAAAATATTAACTAATTCTATAACTTCATAACTATTAAATCTTGCTAATATTTCTACTGCTCTTTCATAAGTAATTTCTCCCATTTCAGCCATACTTGTAATTGAATTTAATACTTTAATTAATTTAATTTTATCTTGATAAGTTATAGTTGATAATGACATTTTAACATCTATTTTTCTTATATAATTATACATTAAATCTTTTTTATTTATATTTTTTTCACTATTTTTAATTTTAAAATACTCATTAATTGAATTTATAGTTAATTTATAACAAGCATTAAATACCCTACTATTTTCTTCTCGTTTACTATCTAATACCCCTAATAACTGATTAACTTTACTATCAGTTCTTCCATCTAAAGCACTAACTAATCTGTTATATAATTCACTATTCATATTATAATCATTAACAAATCCACTTACTTTATTTTCAAACTCATTTAAAGCATCTTCTACCATAACCCCATTTAAAATGCTATTTACTTCTTCTAATATTAAATTTTTAAATCTATTATTTAAGTTTACTTTATTATTAATTTGAATTTCATATTTATTAAGTACCATTATAAATTTATTTTGAAGTCTTGAAATATATTTACTTTTTAATTTTTCTACTTCTTCTATTATATCATTAAAGTGATAATCCCCTTTTATCTCATTTAGTAAAGCACTTATATCAAACCCATCATACCTATAGTTACTCATAATTATTCTTTTATACATATCACTTATTTCTTCTAATGCTTTATTATAGTTTTCTATTATTTCATAGTTACTTCTAACATCATTTTTAATTATTCTATAGTATTTTATTATAATAGGTACAACATAACTTTTTATTATCTTTTCATACTTCATAGTTTTAAATTCTTTAATATCAAAATATAAATTATTTTGTACATCTGCAAGTAAATCTAAATATTTTAGTTTTAATGAAACACTAACTTCTTCCCTACTTATATTATCTTCTCTAAAACTATTTTTAATTATTGCTTCATAAGCATAGTTTATCTTCTTCATTTCATTTTCTAAAGCCTTTTTTTCATTTTCACTTTTCTCCATATTAAAGTCTGGATGGTATTTTTTAGCAAGTTTATGATAAGCCTTTTTAACCTCATTTAAACTAGCACTACTAGGTAAACCTAAAACCTTATAAGCATATTCCTTTTCCATTTCTTATTCCCCCTTTTAAAACAATATAATTGTACCATAAAAATATACATTTGTCAATTATTTCAGTACTTTTTTATATACATATTTTTATTTATAAATCTTATATAAACCTAATTAATAACTAAGTATATCCCTTATTTTTACACAAAAGTTTACACTTTTTACAAAATTTTTACACAAACTTATATAATATTTCCTTCTAAATTAGATTTTTATCAAATAATATAGTATAATTAATACAGGTGATTAAAAGTGCCAAAAAAAAACATTAACTACCGCAACAGGGGAATGTTTCTTGAACATATAATAAATGACTCAAATACATATTATTTAAGTAAAGACATAGCAATTATTTATAAGAAACCTACTCCAATAAAAGTTTTAAACATAAGTTATAGAAGTAAACAAACTACATTAATTGATAAGGCAGTTTTCAGTGAAACAAGTACATTAGACTATAATGGCATTTATAAAGCCAAATATGTTGAATTTGATGCTAAGGAGTGTAAAAACAAAACGTCATTTCCATTAAGTAACATTAAACCCCATCAAATAACACATATAAAAAATATTATTAATCACGGTGGAATAGCATTTCTAATTATATTTATGAATAATAAATTCTTTCTTTTTAAAGGAGAAGACTTAATAGAATTTATTAATACTACTACTAGAAAAAGCATTCCCTATGAAATTATAGAAGAAAAAGGGCATATTATTAAAGAGGGATATCTTCCTAGACTAGATTATATTACTACCCTAAACAATATTTATTTTAAGGAGATTAATTATGGCGAATATGAAAAAAAGAATTAATTTTAATAAAGTTAGAAACAAAACTGAAAAAATTAAAACTAAAATTAAAAATGAAAAAGAAGATTTAGAAAAA
>CANRGI010000004.1 GCA_947630095.1 uncultured Bacilli bacterium | reverse complement strand
AAGCAGCAAAAAAAGCAGATAGAATAGCCGCTGAAGGTCTAGCAAATATCTATACAAATGGAAATAAAGCAGTAGTTATTGAAGTAAATGCTGAAACTGATTTTGTTGCAAAAAATAAAGAATTTACTGATATGGTAGATACTATAGGAAATGCTATTTTAAATAGTGATGTAACATCATTAGAAGATGCTCTAAATTTAAAATTAGAAGATGGAACTTCTATAAATGATTTAATTGTTAATGAAACAGCAACAATAGGAGAAAAATTAAGTCTAAGAAGAATAGAAGTAGTTACTAAAAATGACGACGAAGTATTTGGCTCTTATTTACATATGGGAGGTCGTATTGCTTCATTAATCGTACTTAAAGGTGGAAGCGAGTCAGTTGCAAAAGATATTGCAATGCAAGCAGCCGCTATGCGTCCTGAACACGTACGTCGTGAGGAAGTTCCTAAAGAAAAGACTGAACACGAAAGAAATGTTTTAGTCGAGCAAGCAAAACAAGAAGGAAAAAAATTAGAATTTATAGATAAAATAATCGCAGGAAGACTTGATAAATTTTATGCAGATATATGCTTAATCGAGCAACAATTTGTTAAAGATAGTGATAAAACTGTAAAAGAATATCTTGAATTAAATAATAGTGATGTAACTAAAATGGTTCGTTACGAAGTGGGAGAAGGTATGGAAAAGAGAAATGACAACTTTGCTGAAGAAGTAATGAGTCAAATCTCTAATGCGTAAAATGAAAAAGAAAACAAAAAAGAAAATTAGAAAAGGAATCCTGTGTACTTTAACAGGGTTCCTTTTAATAACTTTATCTTATAAAGAAACATTAATTATTGAAAAAGAAGAAAGAAAAATTGCTAACATAGAAGACGGAGAGATATTTAATTATGTTGATAATGAAGAACTAATGGATATATTAGATAAAGGTACAGGAGTAGTATTAGTAGTTAATAAAAAGACATTAGTAAATACATATTTAGATTTATTATATGATTTAAAAGGAGATAATAAATTATATGTTTATAATATAAAAAATGAAGAAAGAGTCCTTTCTTTAAATGAAAATAATGAAATAATAGTTACTAAAGAAGGAACAGAATTTTATGATAAATTACTTACTAAACTAGGTTCTCACGTAGAAGACTATTATGTACATATTAATGACGAAAAGACTATAAAAAGTGAATATAAAACTTTATATACACCATCTGTATTATTTATAAGTGATGGTAAAATATTATATTGTCATTACTTAATGGATAACTATTCATTAGAAGAAAAAGACATAATTGATGCTTATTCTCTAGGTTATGATATATTAGAAAGTTAATTCTTTCTTTTTTCTTATTTTTAAGTAAAATTAAAAAAAACGTACAAAATGTACGAAAATTCTAAAAATATATGTACATTTAGTACAAAACTAACTAAAATTTATAGTAAAGGAGGTTTAATATGTATAGAAAAATAGAAAAAGAATTACTAAGATGGAAAGAAGACTATAAGTTACCAATTATGTTAATAGGTGTAAAGAAATGTGGCAAAACATACATACTAGACGACTTTTGCAAAAATAATTTTAAAAATTATGTCTATATTAGTTTAGATAATGAAGAAGAAATAAGAAAAGTTTTTGAAGAAACTATAAAACCTGAGAAAATAATAGAAAAAATAGAAATAATAAAAAATATTAATATTAATGTAGAAGATACTATAATATTTTTTGACGAAATACAAGTAAGTGAAAGGGCAATAAGTTCTTTAAAATATTTCTGTGAAAGTGATAAACCTTATAAAATAGTAACAGCAGGTTCTCTTTTAGGAGTAAAAATTAATAGATTTTCTTCTTCTTTCCCAGTAGGTAAAGTAACTATAAAGTATTTATATCCAATGGACTTTGAAGAGTTTTTACTAGCGCTTAAAGAAGATAAATTAATTATGGAAATACAAAAGCATTATCTTTCAAATGAGGCTTTAATGACACCTATACACGAAAAAGCATTAGATTTATATAAAAAATATTTAGTATTAGGTGGTATGCCCGCTATGATAAATGATTTTATTAAAAATGATAATAGTATATCCCACGTTAACTTTAGTATACAAGAAAATATAATTACATCATATCTTGCTGATATGAATAAATATACTGAAAACAGAGAAGGAATAAAAAATAGTCAAATTTATAATTCAATACCAAAAGAATTAGCAAGAGTTAATAATACCTTTAAATATAGTATAGTTTCTCCTGATGCAAGAAAAGAAAGATATGTAGGTAGTTTAGACTGGTTACTTGCTAGCAATATGATATTAAAGTGTGATTTAGTAAGTAAAACAGAGTCTCCTTTAAAAGCATTTACTAAAGATAAATTTAAACTTTATCTAAGTGACACTGGTTTATTAAGGTCACTATCTAATTTAGACTATAGTGAAATTTTACTAGATAAAAACGAAATGTACAAAGGAGTACTAACAGAAAATTATGTCGCTTGTGAATTATATCCTAAAAGTAAAGAATTATATTTTTATAATTTTGATAAATACGAAATAGATTTTTTAATTAAAATAGATGGAGATATTATCCCAGTAGAAGTTAAAAGTGGAAGAAGAACTAATAGTAAAAGTTTAAATGAATATATAAAAAAATATAACCCTAAATTTAGTATTAGAGTATCTTCTAAAAATTTTGGCTTTGAAAATAACATAAAATCAGTCCCATTATACGCAGTATTTTGCATTAAATAAAGTAGTGTATTAGAAACTTAAATTCAAGTTTCTTTTTTTGTCTAAAATGTGTAAAACAAACAAAACTCTCTCTTTACAAAAAAACATATATAAGGTAGAATTAATGGTAGATAGTGGATATAAGTGGAAGAAAGTGGGGGATACTTATGTTAATGGGAGAATACCACCATTCTATTGACGAAAAAGGAAGACTTATCATACCTTCTAAATTTAGAACCGAATTAGGTAATGAATTTGTAATTACAAGAGGTCTTGATAAATGTTTATTCATTTATTCTTTAGAAGAATGGCAAAAAATAGTTAATAAATTAAGTACCTTACCTTTCACAAAAAAAGACGCTAGGGATTTTAGTAGATTTTTCTTAAGCGGTGCTACTGTCTGTGGATTCGACAAACTAGGTCGAATAAATATTACCTCACCACTCGTTAAATACGCCGGTTTAGAAAAAGACTGTGTTATAATCGGCGTTAACGAGCGTTTAGAAATTTGGAACCAAAATACTTATGAGCAATTTCTAAATGAAAATATTGATAACTTTAGTGAGGTGGCAGAAGACTTATTTGCCAGTTGGGGGGAATAAAAATGCACAAAAGTGTACTACTTGAGGAGAGCATAAATGCTCTAAATATTAAACCTAATGGAAAGTATATTGATGCTACATTAGGCTATGGAGGACATTCAGGGGAGATTTTGAGGGAATTAGAAACTGAGGGGTTCCTATTCGCCTTTGATCAAGACTTAACTGCAGTAGAATATAGTGATAAACTTTTATCTAAAATTAGTAAAAATTATAAAATATTTCATACAAATTTTAAAAATATGAAAGAGTGTATCAATGAGAAAGTAGATGGAATTTTATTTGATTTAGGAGTAAGTAGTCCTGAAATCGATAATGCTTCTCGCGGCTTTAGTTTCAAAGAAGATGGTCCACTTGATATGAGAATGGATAAAAGAACAGATTTAACTGCATATAAAGTAGTTAATGAATATCCTTATGAGAAACTAGTTGATATTTTATATGTCTACGGAGAAGAAGCAAATGCAAAGTCTATAGCAAAAGCGATAATCGCATCAAGACCAATTGAAAGCACATTATCTTTAGCAGAAGTAATCAAATCTAATGTACCAGAGTCTTATAGAAATAAGTCTAACCCTTGTAGAAAGACGTTCCAAGCGATTAGAATAGAAGTAAATAATGAAATAGGTATATTAGAAAATTCCTTAAAAGATGCTTTTGATTTACTTAATTCTAAAGGTAGACTATGTGTAATCTCATTTCACTCATTAGAAGATAGAATAGTAAAATTTGTATTTAAAAGTTTAACAGAAGAAAATGCACTTGCCAAAAAATTACCAATAGTACCTGACGAATTAAAACCACGCGCTAAAATGATAACAAAAAAACCATTAGTACCATCTAAAGAAGAAATTAATGCTAACCCGCGTAGTAGAAGTGCTAAACTTCGAGTAATAGAAAAATTATAAAGGAGAAAAAATGAAAAGAAAATATGTAAAAGGGGAAAAATTATTAATAACTTTAGTTACATTATTAGTATTAGGTAACATTTTCGGTCCATCATTTTCAATGGCCTTACTTTCTAAAACTAATATTGAAGTAGAAAGTATAAAAAAGAAGATTACTAAACAAGAAAGTTTAAATGAAAGTTTAGAAATGAAAATAAATGAATTAGCGAGTTTAGACAATATTGAAACAGTTGCAACTAATTATGGATTAGAGTATAATAATAGTAATATAAGAGTAATAGGAGAGTGACTGATTTGAGAAAAACAAGAACTGTAAAAATTAGTAAGATATTTATACTAGTTGTTGTTTTTTTATTTGTTTTAATAGTAGCAAAATTATCTTATGTAGTATTAAGTAAAAAAGTAGATGGCATAGATTTAGAGGCCTTTGCTCTTGCTAGAAATGAAAAAAAAGAAACCATAGTAGCAGAGCGTGGTACTATATATGATAAAGATGGTAATGCTCTTGCAATAAATGTAAATAGTTATACTGTAATTGCAATTTTATCTCCATCTATGACAAAAGACCCAGCACATCCACATCACGTAGTAGATAAACAAATGACAGCAGAAGCACTGAGTCCACTTTTAAATATGAGTGTAGATTATATTTTAGGTTTACTTAATTTAGAAGATAGATTTCAAGTTGAACTAGGCCCAGGTGGTAAAGGTATTTCTGAACTTTTAAAGGAACAAATAGAAGCACTACCTGGAATAGATTTTATTAAAGGAGTTAAAAGATACTATCCAAATAGAGATTTCTTCTCATACACTTTAGGTTATGCAAAGACAACTGAAGAAGGAGATATCATAGGCGAGATGGGTCTTGAATTAGAATTTAATGACGAACTTACAGGTAAAAATGGTTCTCGTGTTTATGAAAGTGATATATATGGATATAAAATTGCAAATACAAATGAAAATGTAATACCAGCAGTAAATGGTAAAGATGTATACTTAACTATAGATACTAATATTCAAATGTTTGCTGAACAAGCGATAACTAAATTAGAAAGTGCAGAAAACTTAGACTGGGCAACAGTAAGTGTAGTAAATGCAAAAACAGGAGAAATTCTAGGTGTAGCATCTTCCCCAAGTTTTGACCCAAATTTAAAAAATATAACTAGTTACTATGACCCATTTGTATCTTATACTTATGAGCCAGGTTCTACAATGAAAACTTTTTCCTTCATGGCAAGTATAGAAAATGGTTTATATGACCCTAATGAAACATATATGTCTGGTACTATAAAGGTAGACGACGCCTTAATTAAAGACTGGAACAACTATGGGTGGGGTAGAGTTACATTTGACCAAGGTTACTGGGGTAGTTCTAACGTTGCAGCAACAATTTTATCCCAACGCCTAGGCGGAGATAAGTTAAAAGATTTCTATAAAAAGTTAGGTTTTGGTAAAAAAACAGGAATTAATTTACCTAACGAACTTGAAGGTACTCTAAATTTTAAATACAACGTTGAAGTAGCAAATGCTTCTTTTGGCCAAGGTATGAGTGTAACCCCAGTTCAAATGGTACAAGCGTTTACTTCTGTAGCAAATGATGGAATAGTCTTAAAGCCTTACATAGTATCTAAAGTAGTAGACCCATCTACTAATGAAGTAATACTTGAAAATAAAAGAACAGAACTAGGCCGTGTTGCCTCTTCTGAAACAATAAATAAAATTAAAGAAATGATGTGGGGAGTAGTAAATGAAACCGACCCTATCGCATCAGGAAAATCATATAAAACAAGCATAGTTACAACTATAGGAAAAACAGGAACAGCCCAAATCGCATCTGAAACAGGTGGTTATATGCACGGTTCAATTGATTACATTAGAAGTTTTGCAGGTTTATTCCCTTATGAAGACCCTCAAATCATAGTCTATGTAGCAGTAAGAAGAATATCAAAATCAAGTTTAGTAAGTGAAGCAACTAAAACTTTAATAGAAGATGTTAGCACATACTTAGGAATAGTAGACTCAGATAAAGGAGAAGAAACTCCAACTTATGAAACATCTTCATATATTAATAAAAAAGTAGAAAACGTCACATCTTCCCTAGAAGGCAAAAACTTAAATGTAATTATAATTGGTAATGGAGATAAAATAATTGAACAATATCCTAAAAAAGGTACAACTTTAAATATAAATGATAAATTATTTTTACTAACTAATGGAGATACATTTAATTATGTTAATGTAGAAGGTTGGTCAAGAAGTGATATTAATACTTATGCTAAACTTCTAAAAGTAAACTTTAACTTAACAGGGTATGGATATGTATTGGGTTCTGCCTTAGAAGGTAGACCAGTTATTGTAGGAGAGACAATAGATTTAACCTTAGCCCCAAAATATATAACGGGAACTACTTAATTCGACATTATTTGACTCAAAAATATAATATATTATAGTAGGTGATACTATGAGAATATATTATATTTTTTTAATAAAGAAAGAAATCTATGACATTACTAAAGATAAACCAGATAGTCTTTATAAACTTTTAGAGTCTATTTACTTACTTAATAATGACGATGTAGTCTTAGGTTATAAAATGTTTGATAAAATATGTAAAGTAATACCTAAAAAGAATATATCTAAATTAATAATGGATACTAATATAGAAGATTTAACTTATACAACTTTTGCATACACTCATACTATTAATGATTTTCTAAATAATGAAACAACTAAATTAATAATAAATAACTCTCACATAAAAATAAAGAGTAATACTTTATATCCAAAATTCTTTAATAATCTAGCAAGTATACCTTATTTATTTGTATGTGACTTTATTAATATGGATTATTTCTTTCTTAAAAACATAAAAGAAAAATCTACTACATAATATAAAAATTATTAGTTGTTATTTTCTAGTATTTTTTATATAATTACTTATAGGAGGGAAACAATTATGTTAATGGATATATTATATTTAGTTATAGGTATAATTATAGGTTTAGTTTTAGGTTTCTTATTAGCAAGACGCTTTATGACAAAAGAATTAAAGAAAAACCCACCTATAAATGAAGAAATGATAAAAACACTTATGAGAGGTATGGGTAGAACACCTAATCAAAAACAAGTAAATCAGTTAATGAAACAAATGAGTAAATTTAATGAGTAATTTTACTTGTTTTTTTTAAAACTTCTTAACTAATATTATATGTATTAAAAAGAATAATATAACCTAAATTTTATAAAAAATATTTTTTTTGCGAATTTTGTCAAATTAATTGATTTTTTTTCCTTATTTGTCTATAATAAATAATAGAGATAATAAGGAAGTGTAGTATAGTGAATGATAAAAAAGCAAAAACTAAAAAGAAGATAACTAATACGAGTTCACAAAAAGAAGTGACACCCAAAAAGGTTGGAAGACCTAAAAAAGAAAGTATAAAAGATAATAAAAAAGAAAATATAAATGTAAATAAAAAAACAACTAAAAAGGTAAGTACAAAACCAAAAGAAAAAGTTATTACTAAAGTAAATAAACCAAAAAACACTAAAACAAAGGAAGTAACAAAAAGTAGAACTTCAAAACCTAAAACGACAGTAAAGAAAAAACAAGTTATAATGGAAGATGTGAGAGATAATTCTAAAGAAAAAGAAGAACAAGAATTAGATAATAAAGTAAAAGATAAAATAGTAATAAAGAAAGAAAAGGATATAAAAAATTTTATTATAGTATCTTTAGTCTGTGTTTTATTAATTGAATTAGTTTATGGTTCATTACTAATTTGTAAAGCATTGACAAAAAAATTCGTAGATGTAAATATTGAACTAGGTACTGAAAGTTTAAAAATAGAAGACTTCCTAAAAGATAAAAACAATGCTAAAAATAGTAAATTTATAACAGATATATCTTTAATTGATTTAAATAAATTAGGTAAATATAAAATTACTTTATCTTATAATGGAGAAGAAGAAACAGTAACACTTAATATTGTAGATACTAAAAGTCCTAAAGTAACATTTAAAGACGTACACTCATATATTGATTATGTTATAAATCCTTATGACTTTATAGAAACAATAGACGATTTACAAGATGTAGAAGTAACAGTTGATAGTGATATAACTATAGATACATTTAAAACTTATAAAGTAAAAGTAGTAGTAACAGATGCTTCAGGTAATAAAACAAGTAAAAATTGTAAATTATATATAGAGTGGTTAAAAAGTGAATTAACTCTTGAACTAGGTACACCACTAACTAAAGAAATGCTTTTACTTAACCCTTCTCTTGATAGTAATTATCTAACTGACGAAGAACTATCTAAAGTAAATTATAACCAAATAGGAGAGTATTCTATAACTGCTACTAAAGATGGAGTTAGTTTTAATTCCTTAATTAAAGTAATAGATACTACTGCACCTAATTTAGAACTAAAAGAAGTTACTATTTATAATGACGCGACTAGTGTTGATATTAATTCCTTTATTGCGTCAGTAAGTGATTTAAGTGGTGATGTTAAAACTGAAATTTTAACTGAAATCAAATATGGGGAAGTAGGTACACAGGAAGTATCTATAAAAGCGACAGATGTAAATGGTAATGATGTAACACAAACTACTAATCTAAACATTATAGCAGATACAGAAGGCCCTTTAATTTCAGGCTTAACTAATATAACTATAGGAAAAAATGGAAAGATAGACTACTACACTGGAGTAAGTGCTTATGATGCTAAATATGGTCCAGTTGAGTATTCAGTTGACTCTAGTAAAGTTAATGTAAGCGCAGCAGGAACTTATTATGCAACTTACACAGCAAAAGACCCATTAGGAAATGTAACTACATCAAAAAGAAAAATAACAGTTAGATATGACTCTACTGATGTAACTGCTTTAGTTAAAAGTATTGCTTCTTCTTTAAGTAGTGACCCACTAGCCCTTAAAAACTATTGCAAAAATAAAATAACTTATAGTCATAATGATGGTGGAAATGACCCTCTATACTATGGCTTAGTAAATAAAAACGGAAACTGTTATGTTCACGCGATGTGTCTAAAAGCATTACTTGACGAAAAGGGAATAGAAAACCAATTAATATGGGTAACAAATAAAACACATTATTGGAATTTAATTAAAGTAAATGGTTCTTGGTACCATATAGACTCAACTCCAGGTCCAACCCATCAAAAAATACCAGGCTTAATGAACGATGCACAAAGATATTCAACTTTAAGTGGTAGAGACTGGGATAGATCTGCTTGGCCAGCATCAAATTAAAGGGGGTAATTATGTTAAATATACTTTTATTATTATTAAGCATTATCGTAATAACGACATTTGGCCTAAATAGTTTAATATTTATTTCATTAAGTGCCATTTCAACTTATTTCACTGGTAAATATTTAGAAAAACATAAAAATAAACCATTACTTATATTTATAATAATACTAAATTTACTACCATTAATATTCTTTAGATTTACTTATTTAGTTAATAAATTTAATATATTAGTCCCAATAGGTCTATCTTATTATACTTTATCTGTAATATCTTATATTGTTGATGTATATAAAAATGAAACAAAAAGTGAAAAAAACATACTAAATTATTTACTTTACGTTTTCTATTTACCTTATATATTTATAGGTCCAATTAGTAGATATAAAGATGTTTCTAAAACTATGTTTACTAAAAAGAAATTTGATATTACTAATACATATAAAGGTTTACTTAGAATTTCTTGGGGTTTCTTTAAAAAATACTTAATCGCGTCAAGGATTTCCCTTGTAATATCTAGTATCACTTCTAATAATTTAGTAGGTGCCTACGCTCTTCTTGCTTGTATTCTTTATAGTATAGAATTGTATTCTGACTTTAGTGGTGGCATAGATATGGTAATAGGCGTATCTAATATATTTGGTATTAAATTAAAAGAAAACTTTAATGTTCCTTATATATCTGAAACAATAAAAGAATTTTGGGGTAGGTGGCATATAGCCCTTTCTAGTTTCTTAAAAGATTATGTTTATATCCCTCTTGGTGGTAATCGAGTTAGTAAAATAAGAAATAAAATTAATATTATTATAACTTTCCTAGTATCAGGTTTCTGGCACGGAACAACTTATATTTTATGGGGTTTATTCCACGGTATATTAGTTTGTACAGGTAATTTATTTAAAACCAAAAATAAATACATAAATATATTTATAACATTTATATTAACTTCACTTTTATGGTCTTTCTTTATATGGAATACTTCCTTTATAGAGCCATTAAAAATGATATTAAGTATATTTACTCATTTTAATTATATAACTTTATTTAAAAACTTAACTGAAATAAATTTAACTTTATTTAATATAGTAGTTTTAATATTATCTATTCTTATACTTACTATATATGATTTAAAACAAGAAAAAATAAATAATAAGATTTCAAATCTTTCACCAGTATTAAAAACATCACTTCTATGTATAACTGTAATATTAGTTTTCACTCTTGGTGTATATGGCATAGGTTTTAATCATAGTGAATTTATATATTCAAAATTTTAAGGAGGTTTTATGAAATATTTAAAAGTAATTTTAACATTAACATTTTTTACTATTATATTTATACTACTAAATATTCTTCTAAAACCTAAATACATGACTGATTTAGTAGAAGGAAGTATGACAAATGCCTTTTATAAAGAAGATATGGTACACGATGTCATATTTATAGGAGACTGTGAAGTATATGCAAACTTTTCTCCTTTAGAAATGTACGAAACATCAGGAATTACTAGTTATGTAAGAGGTAATAGTCAACAATTAATCTGGCAATCATATTATTTGTTAAAAGAAACACTTAAATATGAAACACCAGAAGTAGTAGTATTTAATGTAAATTCAATGAGATACTCTAAACCAGTAAGTGAAGCATATAATAGATTAATGATAGATAATATGAAATGGAGTAAAGAAAAAATAGACTTAATAAATGCTTCAAAAACAGAAGAAGAAAACTTTTTATCTTATGTATTACCTATAATGAGATACCATAGTAGAATTACAGAATTAACTAAAGAAGATTTTGAGTATTTATTTAGGACAAAGAAAACAACTTATAATGGCTTTTTAATAAATAAAAATATAAAACCATATACATCTTTTCCTAAAGAAAGAAGACTGCCTACTTATGAATTTCAAGATATAGATTATGAATATTTAGATAAAATAAGAACTTTACTAGAAGAAAAAGGAATAAGATTAGTCCTAATAAAAGCACCTAGTTTATATCCATATTGGTATGACGAATACGAAACCCAAATAAAAGAATACGCGAGTACTTATAATATAGATTACTACAATTTAAAATCAATAGCGGACTCCATAGGAATAGACTACGAAACTGATACTTATGATGGAGGCTTACATTTAAATTACTATGGGGCAAAAAAACTATCTAAATATTTTGGAGAATTATTAAAGAAAAATTATAACTTAACTGATTATAGAAGCGACGCTAAGATAAGTGAAATATATAATAAAAAATTAATAGAATATAAAAAAGCATTGGAGAGTGATTAATAATGAATAAAAAAATAATAATAAGCATTTTACTACTATTAGTAGTATCTATAGGCGCAATTGAAGTGGCAGTAGGTTTTAAAGGAGAAAGTAACCCTAAAAAGGAAGAAGAAAAAGATAATTCTAATAGTGAATACGTATTAAAGATAAATAATTTAGAAATCAAATTAGGTAGTGAATTTTCAAGAGAAAAATATGGAACAGAACTAGAATATTCAGAAATCCCCAGTTGTGCATTTGAAGGTTTAGATAAAACTTATACTTATGAATATTATGAAATAAATACATTTGAAGATAATGGTAAAGAAAAAATATTATCAGTATACTTTTTAGACCCTAATATAACTACTACAGAAAATGTTTCACTAGGAGATGACTTAGAAAAAATGACTTCTACTTATGGAACTAATTATGAAAAGAATGATAATTTATATACTTATAAAAAAGGTAAAACAAGTATTGAATTTATAGTAGAAAATGATACTATTACAAGTATTGAATATAAGTATGTTACTGACTAAAAAAGAATTTAATGTTCTTTTTTATTTTATTCTAATAAAAATATTAATATATATGATATAATGATAAATAGGTGATAAAGTGAAATTAATAGATAATGCGATAGATGCTTTTAGATTAAAAGATACAATTTTTTATAAAGAAAGTAGTGACTTACAAAGTAAATATGATGCCCTAAAAAAATTAAATGAAGAATTTAAGACTAATAATGAAGATTTTTTAAAAGAACTAAGCATAGTAAAAAAAGGTTTAGAAGGAGAAAAAGAAATATCTTATCAATTAAAAAAATCTCATATAGGGATGTATGTATTAAAAGATATAAAAGTTAGATATGAAGACTTATATGCTCAAATTGATTTTATAGTTATAACCTCTCTTTATACTTATTTTATTGAATGTAAAAACTTGTCTGGAAAAATTATAGTAACAGAAAAAGGAGACTTTGTAAAAGAACTTATTGCTAATAATAGAAAAATACAAAAGGGCATATATTCTCCGTTAAGACAAGTAGAAGCTCAAAGGGAAGTAATAAGAAAAATATGGGAGAGTAAATCTTCCCCAATAAAGAAATTATTAGCGTCTAAAAATTTTGATTTTTATAGAAGAGTTTTAGTAGTAATTACAAATAAAGAAACTGTCTTAAATACCTCTAAAGCACCAAAAGACATAAAATATAAAATATTAAAAGCAGATGGTTTAGTAAGACAAATCGAATATGATTTAACCACTAGAGATAAAGACGAATATCTTGAAAATAAAAAAAGTATGGAACAAATCGCCCAATTTTATATTGATATATCTTCAAAAGAAGAAATAAATTATTATGATTTCTATAAAGAAAAATATTTTAATAATATAAGTAATGATAATTTAAAAGAAAGGCTAATTAACTTAAGAAAAACCAGAGCATCTGAAATGAATTTACCTGCTTATTATATTTTTACTAATGAAGAACTTGAAAAATTAGTTGAAAAAAGACCTAAAACTATAGAAGAATTAGAAAAATCAAAAATACTTACACCGATAAAACTAAAAGTACACGGAGAAAATATTGTTAAAGAAATTAATAAAATTTTATAAACATTTTTCTTGATTTATACCATATAATGTGATATAGTTTAATTACTGACACAGAAAAGTGTTTTTTTTATGGAGGTACTTATGAAAAAAATAAAATCATTTTTTAAAGGAGTTAAAAGCGAAATTAAAATGGTTCGTTGGCCAAGTGGTAAAGATATGTTAAATTATTCTGGAGTAGTTTTATGTATGATGGTATTCTTTGGTATTTTCTTTTATGTACTTGATGTAATATTTACATTCTTGAAAGGAGCATTATAATGGAAAACGAGAAACTATGGTATGTAGTTAATACCTATTCAGGTCACGAAAGTAAAGTTAGAGAAAATCTTTTGATGCGTACTGAGTCTATGGATATGGGAAATAATATCTTTAGAGTAATAGTTCCAGAAGCAAAAGAAGTTGAAATAAAAGATGGAGTAAAAAAAGAAAAAGTTAAAAAGTTATTTCCAGGATATGTTCTTGTAGAAATGATTATGAGTGATGAAGCTTGGTATGTAGTAAGAAATACTCCAGGAGTAACTGGGTTTATTGGTTCAAGTGGAAAAGGAGCTAAACCGACACCATTATTACCACAAGAAATAGATAGAATACTTGCTAATCAAGGTATGAGCAGAATAGATATTGAAACAGATTTACACGAAGGAGACTCTGTAACTATTATAGATGGTCCATTTAAAGGTATGTACGGAAAAGTTCAAACAGTTGATTTAGAAAATCAAAAACTTAATGTACTAATAGATTTATTTGGTCAAGAAACTCCAGTAGAAGTAGATATAGTTCAAATAAGCAAAAATTAATTATAAAGTAAGGAGAAAACATGAAATACGAAATTTTAAAAAGGCATATAGTAATAGCAAATAAAAAAGCAGAAAAAGGAGATGTATTATCAGACTTTAAACACTACAGGGCATATGTAGTATTAGACGATATATCTGACGAAAATTGCTTAGCAGTGACTTTAAAATATTCTAATAATTATAACCATAATATATTATTTAAAGTTAATAATCCCTTTTTAAAAGCACCTTCAGCAAGTAATGGAAGTTTAGTGGTCTTGCCTCGTGAAAACATATTAGAAGCATCTCCTGAACCTTTAAGTAATATAGATATGTTAAAACTTTATAGAAGTTTTTTAAAGTTAGATTTTGAAAATATGATGGACGAGGACTATTATGAATTTCAAAATTATTTAAAGAAAGTAAATAGTAGTAATCTAAAAAAGGACTGTTTACTTACTATAATAGATATTAATACAAAAGAATATAAAAATTATTTAGTTAGTGAATTTAATGAAGAATATTTTGTAGGTTTACCTCTTATCTATGATGCAGTAGAAGGTTTTAAAGTTTCAGGTGCATATTCATTAGTGCCTAATAATTCATATTTAATAAAATATAATATTTACTCTGCACCAAGTGTAGATAAAATAAAGAAATATATAAGAGGATAAATTCCTCTATTTTCTTGACCAAATATACTTTTTATGGTACAATTATAAATGTTTAGGGGGTTTGTATGAAAAGTATAGAATATAAAGATTTTAAAAAGATACCAGTAAAACCATTAAGAGTTTATTCTTCTAGTGAGGCTCATATATATTATAATAATAAAATACTATATAAAATTTATAAAGAATTAACCAGGGAAGAAGCAAAGAGAAAAAATACTAAAATTAATATATTAAGTCAAGTAAAAGGGCTTAATGAAGCAGTGTTACCTATTGATAAAATAATAAATAAAAAAGGTATATATATTTCATTAGTGGGTTTAACTGAAGAGTTTATAGAAGGAACTACTTTATGGGATTTAAGTAAAGATAGTGAAAATTTTGCTAAATATTTAAATGCTCTTAGGACTGCTTCAATCGGGCTTAAAAGAATACATAATAGAAGTGAAAATATTGTCTTAGGTGATGCAAACTTCGATAATATAGTAATTAGTGAAGACGGACGTGCTCATTTTGTAGATTTCGATAGTGTAATGATAGATAAACTTAAAGCAGATAGAATATCTATATTTTATGATAGATTTATTAGTAATTTTAAAAATGATGTAAAAGTTAATAGAAATAGTGATAGACTTACATTCCTTTTATACTTTTTAAATAATTTATTTAATATAGATTTAAATGAGTTATCTATGTATGAATATGATTACTTAGGAGAGAGACTAAATACTTTAAGAAATTTAAGAACTACAGTAGTAAAACTAAAGAAAACAGGTAGTGCGTATGTACCTTATTTACATCAAGTAATAGATAAAAATGATATGTATGAAGTAGAAGAACATAGAAAGAAAATGGAGATGAGATAAATGTTAGAATTTGGAAGAAAAGAAATAAAAACTTTTGTAGAAGATTATTACAATAGAAATAACTATGGCAAAAGTATAGTATTTGATACTTGTGATATAATTTATAGTTTTAGAGATGTAAATGAAGAAGTAATTACGACAAAAGCAAGTTTATTTTGTGTATTATCTAGTAGTGAATATAAAAAGTTTGAAAAAAGTAAGAAAGACTTTATAGTAAAGGGAGTAGTAGAAGAAGGCGAACTTGAATCGAAAATTAATCGTATGTTCTATTCATTAGGGCTTACTAGTATATACGTTTTAAGTAAAGGTGAAATAGAAGATATTGTAATAGATTATGGATATAGTAACCCTAGTGTTAAGTTATTTTTAGAAAACGGGGAATTTAATTTTAAAGTACAAGCAGAAAGTAATTTATTAGAAGAAGTTAAACTTGTAAAACAAAATATGTAAGTTTAACTTTTTTCTTATATTATGAATAAAAAGTTTAAAATAACATACAAAATAAGGTATAAAGGGCAAAAAGTGCTTGAAAATATATATATTTTGTGATATTATCTTGGATAGAGTTATATATTTATTATGTAACTAATTAGTGGGAGATGCTTGGATTATCTATATAACCACTCGCGAAAAAATAAACTAAATAAATTTTATAGGAGGTGTTTTTCGTGGCAAAGAAAGTTACTAAAGTAGTAAAAATTCAAATTCCGGCTGGAAAAGCAACACCTGCTCCACCAGTAGGTACAATATTTGGACCATTAGGAATTAATTTACAAGAATTTTGTACAAGATATAATGATGCGACTAGAGATAAAATGGGAGATATTATCCCTTGCGAAGTTACTATATATGAAGATAGGTCATTTGATTTTGTACTAAAGACTCCACCAGCAGCATCAATGCTATTAAAAGTAGCAGGGCTACAAAAAGGTGGCGTTAAAGGCGCTAATGAAATAGTTGCTACAATAACTAAAGACCAATTAAGACAAGTTGCTGAAACTAAGTTACCAGATTTAAACACAAATGATATTGAAAAGGCTATGGAAATAGTAGCGGGTACTGCAAGAAATATGGGAATTGCTGTTAAAGGTGTTAATGATAAAGAATTAGCAGAACAAGCAGAAGAGGCTCGTGAAGCAGCAGAAGAAGCAGCAAAACTTGATAGTGAACTTGAAAGTATGGAAGCAGAGGTTGCTAAGATGGCTGATGCTGAAATTCCAGAAGTAGAAGCAACAAATCAAAATAAAGCAGAAACAGAACAAGCAGAGTAATAATATAATAAGTCGAGTAAAAGAATAATCCAAAAACCACATAAAGGAGGGAATTATAATGAAACGTAGAGGACACGTTTATGTGGAAGCTTCTAAACAAGTAGATAAGCAACGTGCTTATTCTCCAGCTGAAGCGGTCAAATTAGTTAAATCTCTTTCTAAAAGAAAATTCGATGAAACCATTGATGTAGCAATGAATTTAAACATCAACACAACAAAGAGTGACCAACAAATAAGAAGTTCATTTACACTACCTCACGGTACTGGTAAAACTAAAAAGATTTTAGTTGTTACTAAGACTCAAGGAGAAAAGGCAAAAAAAGCAGGAGCAGATTATGTTGGTGCTGAAGAAATGGTAGAAAAAATCGAGAAAGAGAATTGGTTTGATTATGACACTATCGTAGCAACACCAGAAATGATGGTTGCCCTAGGAAAGATAGGTAAAATTTTAGGACCTAAAGGTTTAATGCCTAACCCTAAAAGTGGTACAGTTACTACAAATGTCACTGGAGCAATAGAAAATATCAAAAAAGGTATGATAGAATATAGAAGCGACTCTTATGGTAATGTACACGCTATGATAGGTAAATCTAGTTTTGACGAAAAGAAATTAGAAGAAAATTTAGTTGCGTTTGTAAATGAAGTGATTAAAAATAAACCTACAGGCGTAAAAGGAACTTTTGTAAAGAATATAACTATTTCTAGTACAATGGGACCTTCAGTTAAACTAGATTTAACATATTTTAATTAAAAATAGTTTACAAAAAAATAAAAATGTAGTAAAATTGATTACATCAGTTATCCAAAGACAGCAGGTAAAAGTAAATCCTGCCGAGGAAATCTTTTAATTAAGTTTTCCTTATGCCTTTGGAAGACTTAATTTTATTAAAGGAGGAAATAATGGCAAGCGAGAAAAATCTTAACCTTAAAAAAGATATAGTTAAAGAGATAAATAATAAACTTGACGAGTCAAAAACACTTTTACTTGTTGATTATCAAGGTATGTCAGTTCAAGACTTAGAAACATTGAGAAACAAATTAAAAGAAATTGGTAGTGATTTAAAAGTTTATAAAAATACTTTAGCAAGTCTAGCATTAAAGGATAAGAAAATTGAATTACAAGATTATATGACAGGCCCAAACGCATTTATATTCAGTAAGGACATAATAGAACCTATCAAAATAGTAAGTGAAACTGCTAAAAATAATGAAGCACTTACTATCAAAGCAGGCTATATTGATGGAGAAGTTGCAAGTCTAAAAACTATTGAAGATTATGCTTCTATACCAAGTTATGAAGGCTTACTTACAATGTTTGCAGGAGGACTTATCGAACATATTAAACACTGCGCTATCGCACTTAATATGTATGCCGAAAATTTAGAAAAAGGAGGAAATGAATAATGGCAAAAATAGAAAATAAAGATATAATCGAAGCAATAAAAGAAAAAACTATACTAGAAGTTAAAGAACTAGTAGATATGATGAAAGAGGAATTCGGAGTAGACCCAAGTGCAGTTGCTGTACAAGCAGCACCAGTTGCCGCTAGTGAAGACGAAGGAGATAGCACTAAAACTGTTATTCTAAAAGAAGCAGGAGCACAAAAATTACAAGTTATCAAAGTAGTTAGAGAAATCACTGGACTAGGTTTAAAAGAAGCAAAAGACTTAGCAGATAATGGTGGTAATATCAAAGAAAACGTAAGTGCTGACGAAGCAAACGAAATCAAAACTAAACTTGAAGAAGCAGGCGCTACTGTTGAATTAAAGTAAGCAAAATTTAGGCCTTTATTATGAAAGGCTTTTTTGCGTTTTTAAAAGGAATGAGAGAATAATGGAACATTATTTTACTAATAGTGAAAACTTAAAAAGCGAAATAAGAGAAATTAATTATGAAATAAATTCTATTCCTTTTCTTTTTTATTCAGATTTAGGTGTATTTTCAAAAGATAAAATAGATACAGGAAGTAATATATTAGTTTCTACTTATTTAACTTATCATACTGAATCAAAACGTATTCTCGATATAGGTTGTGGTTATGGTTTTATAGGAATAGTTTTATCTAAAATTACAAATAGTTTTGTAACATTAACAGATATAAATAAACGAGCACTACATTTGACAAGTAGAAATATAGTAAAAAATGATGTTAAATGTGAAGCGTTTGTAAGTGATGCTTATAAAGAAATAAATGATATATACGATATAATTATTACAAACCCACCTATAAGAGCAGGTAAAGAAAAAGTGTTAGAAATATTAAATAATGCACGATTTTCTTTAAAAGACGATGGGGAGTTATGGTACGTGATAAGAAAAAATCAAGGAGCAAAAAGTATAACAGCAGAACTAGAAAAAAATTATACAGTTAATTTAGTTAGCAAGAGTAAAGGTTTCTATGTATATAAAGCAAAAAAATTAAAAAACTAATTGACTTATTTAAAAAACTCTGCTAACATTATATATTGCGAACATGTAATTTTTACAGTTTCAATGTGTTTTTAAATCTAAGGGATTGGGGTGACTAAATTTGGCTTACAAAGTTAAGAAATTTGGAGAGCAAAGAGAGAGAAGAGATTTCTCAAAATTAAAGAATAAGTTTGAACTTTCAAACTTACTAGAAGTACAAAAAGACTCATTTAAAGAGTTCTTGGAAGTAGGAATTAAAGAGGTGTTTGAAGATATTTTTCCAGTGGAGAGTTTCAGTGGAAGTTTATCTTTGGAGTTCGGAGAGTATACTTTAGAAAAACCTAGATATACAGTAACCGAAGCAAAAGAAAGACGTGTAACTTATGCTGCACCTTTAAAAGTAAAAGCAAGACTTTTCATTAATGAAACAGGAGAAGTTAAAGAGCAAGAAGTATTTTTAGGGGATATTCCTTTAATGACTGAAAATGCTTCATTTATAGTTAATGGTGTAGAAAGAGTTATAAACTGTCAATTAGTGCGTTCACCTAGTATTTATTTTAAACGTGAAATAGATAAAAATGGACGTAATATAATAACAAGTGAAGTAATACCTAGTAAAGGTACTTGGTTAGAATACGAACTAGACGCTCGCAATGTTTTCTATGTGCGTATCGATAGAACAAGAAAAGTACCTATTACTACTTTTCTTCGTGCATTAGGCTTATCTAGTGACGACGACATCATAAAAGTATTTGGAGAAGACGAGTATATTGTAAATACAATAGAAAAAGATTCTACTAGAAATACTGACGAAGCATTAATTGAAATATATGAAAAATTAAGACCTGGAGAACCTGCTACATTAGATAGTAGTAAAAACCAATTAATTACTAGATTTTTTGATAAATTTAGATATGATTTAGCAAAAGTAGGGCGTTACAAATTTAATAAAAAACTTAATGTTTGTGATAGATTACTTAATAATCGTATAGCAGAAGATATAGTAGTAGATAATGAAGTAAAAGTAGCAAAAGGTACACTTATTACAAAAGAATTACTTAATGAAATTAGACCAATTTTTGAAAATGGTTATGGAATACACGAAGTAAAAATAAATGAAGAATTAGATAGTTACAATAAAGTTCAAGAAGTATTAGTATATTCTAATGATGGAGAAGATAGAATACTTAAAGTAATAGGTAATGACCAATCAATTGATATTAAACGTCTTACTATTAGTGATATATATGCATCTGTTTCTTATTATATTAACTTACATTATGGAGTAGGTAATTATGACGAAATAGACCACTTAGCAAATAGACGTGTAAGACAAGGTGGAGAATTAATACAAAATCAATTTAGAATAGGTATTACAAGGATGGAAAGAGTTATTCGTGAAAGAATGACTACACAAGATATAGATACAGTTACACCTAAAAGTTTAATAAATATTCGTCCTGTAACTGCTGCATTGAAAGAATTTTTTGGTAGCAGTCAATTATCTAAATTTATGGATCAAATAAACCCATTAGCAGAACTATATGATAAACGTAAACTAAGTGCCTTAGGACCTGGTGGTTTATCTCGTGACAGGGCTGGTATGGAAGTTCGTGACGTAAACTCTTCACACTATGGTAGGATATGTCCAGTAGAAACTCCAGAAGGTCAAAATATCGGACTTATTACAAGTTTAGCAGGTTTTGCAAAATTAAATGAGTATGGTTTCATTATGACTCCATATAGAAAAGTTAATGAAGGACATTTAACTGACGAAATTGTCTATATGACAGCAGACGAAGAAGAAAATTACTATATATGTCCTGCTACTATAGATGTAGACGATAACAATGATATAAAAGACGATACTGTTCCAGTTAGATTTAATAGAGATAATTTAGTTGTATCTAAAGAAAAAGTTGATTATAGTGATGTATCACCATCTCAAATAGTTAGTATTACAACTAGTATGATACCATTCCTAGAACACGATGATGCTAACCGTGCACTTATGGGTGCAAATATGCAACGTCAAGCAGTACCTTTACTTAAAACAGAGGCTCCAATAGTTGCAACTGGTGTAGAATATTATGCTGCTTTAGATAGTGGTGCAGTAGTTAAATCAGAAGAAGATGGTGTTGTAGACTATGTCGATGCAAAGAAGATTATAGTTAAACACGAAAAAGGTAAACACGAATACCCATTAATTACTTATCAAAGAAGTAATGCAGAAACTTGTTATAATCAAAGACCAATAGTTAGAAAAGGTGATGCTGTACACGTAGGCTCTATAATAGCAGACGGACCATCTACTGATAAAGGAGAAATATCTTTAGGTAAAAACCTAACAGTAGCATTTATGACTTACAATGGTTATAACTACGAAGATGCTGTAATATTAAATGAAAGATTAGTAAGAGATGATGTACTTACTAGTGTACATATAGAAATGCTAGAAGTAGAAGCAAGAGATACTAAACTAGGTCCAGAAGAATTTACTCGTGATATACCTAATGTAAGTGAAGAAGCAAGAAGAAACTTAGACGAAAACGGTATCATTAAAATA
>CANRGI010000003.1 GCA_947630095.1 uncultured Bacilli bacterium | reverse complement strand
GATTAAACTTTTCCCGTCTCCAGGATTTGGAGATGTTACGAGGATTACTTTAGTGTCCTTATCGATTGCAGCAAATTGTAAATTTGTTCTAATTCCTTTAAGCGATTCACTAAATGATGATTTAGGATTATCATTTATGATTAAATTTGGACTTTGGAGGAATAGAGAAATATATTTCTCTTCTTTGTAGTATGTTAGAAAATGATTATGATATTGAAATAATTACTACTTATAAATTTAATGAAAAACCATCATTTGATTTTAATGATAATATAAAAATTAAATATTTAATTAATGAAAATCCAACACTTATTTCTATAAAAAAACTTTTAAAAGAAAAGAAAATATATGAGTGTTTAAAAGAATTAATAAGAAGAAAAAAATTAAATTATTTAGCAAAAAAGAAAAATATAAAAGAGATAAAAAATTTAAAAACAGATTATGTTATAACTACGAGAATATATCATAATGAATTAGTTAATAAATATTTGAAAGATAATAATATAATAACTATATCAACAGAACATAATTATCATAATAATGATAAAAAATATATAAATAAATATATTAAATCAGTTAGTAATTTTGATTATGCTGTAGAATGCACTGATGAATTATATGATTTTTATAAAGATAAAATAAAAGGAGTTAAAGTAGTAAAAATATATAATGCAGTTGATATTAAAGATAATGATATTTCAAAGTTAGATAATAAACAAATAATATCTGTTGGAAGATTATCTAGTGAAAAAGGTTTTATTGATTTAATAGAAACAATGAAACTTGTAAATGAGTTAGATAAAGAAATTAAATTAGTAATATGTGGAGATGGTTATGAAAGAGAAAAAATAGAAAACAAGATAAAAGAATATAATTTAGAAAATAATATTTTTTTAAAAGGTTTTTTAAAAGAAAAGGAATTAAATAACGAATATAAAAAATCAAGTTTATATGTAATGCCATCTTTAAGTGAAGCATTTGGGTTAGTTTTATTAGAGGGTATGCATTTTGGTTTACCAATTATAGCGTTTGATACAGCATCAGGTGCAAGAAATTTATTAAAAGATGGTACTGGAATTTTAATAAAAGATAGAAATATAAAAGAATTATCAAAAAGTATTGTATCATTAATAAATGATAAAGAAAAATTAAAAAAATATCAAGAAAAGAGTTTAAAGGTGGTTAAAAATTATAGTATTGATGTAATAAAAAAAGAGTGGATACAATTATTAAAGGAGAAGTAAAATGAGCAAGAAAATTTTGGAAATCAATAGTGTAGATTTATTAGGAAAACGTTGGAATGGTTATGATTATTTGAATGAATTAAACTCTAATGGTTTTAAAGCAAAACAAATAGTTTTAGATAAAGAGAGCAATGATAAAAATGTAATTACTTTTTTTGATAACGAAAAAAGGGTAATTAATGATTATGTTAATTATTATGAACAACTATTTTTATCAGTTCATTCTAATTTATCCCTTACATCTCCCGCTTTAGTTTCTTCTAAAGAGTATAAAAAAGCTGATATACTTCATTTTCATTTAATTCATAATACTAAATTATCTTTATATTCACTTATAGAAATTTGTAATAATAAAAAAACTATAATATCTATACATGACCCGTGGTTTTTTACAGGCAGATGCGTACATCCTGATGATTGTCTTGGATATCTTACTGGTTGTAAAAATTGTCCTCATCTATCTACTGCTTTTCCTATGAAAGTAGATTATTGCAATGAGTTATGGAAGTTAAAAGAAATGGTATATAAAAGTATTAATCCACATATAATTGTTTCTTCAAAATTTATGTATGATTTATTAAAAAACTCTCCTCTAACAAAACATTTTACTAATGTGCATTTAATACCTTTAGGAATTGATTTAAAAGAATTTAATAATAAAATATCTAAAGAAGAAGCAAGAAAAAAATTAGATATAAAAAATAATCAAATAGTTCTCTTTTTAAGGGCACAAGAAAATTTTAAAGGAACAGAGTATGCAGTAGAGGCATTAAAAAAATTAAAAATTGATAAAAATATAACTATTTTAACTTGTGGAGAAAAAGGTTATTTTAATGATTTAAAAGATAAGTATATCATTAAAGATTTAGGACTAATTGAAACTGAAAAATTAATTAATTGTTATCGTGCTTGTGATATATTTTTAATGCCATCTATAGGAGAAAGTTTTGGCTTTATGGCTGTCGAGGCTATGGCGTGTGAGAGACCTGTAATTGTATTTGATAACACTGCTCTTCCTTCAGTTACTAATGCTCCTGAAATAGGAGTACTTGTTGAAAATAAGAACTCATACGAACTTATGAAAGCAATAAAAAATTTAATAGATAATGAAGAAGAAAGAATAACAAGAGGAAAATTAGGTAGAAAATATGCTGAAGAACATTATGATAAGGATAAATTAATTAAAGAACTTATTTCTTTATATAATAAAATATTAAATGAAGAGCATAATATAAACGTTAATATAGAAAATAGTGTTCAGAAACAAGACATAGAAGATGTAAAATATATTAAATATGAACTAAATAGAATTACAACAAAGTTACTTTTCTTTAGTGAAGATTTTAGAAATTTATTATATAAAAAAGAAGAAATAAAAAAGAAACCAAAAAATTATATTTTAAAATATTCTAACTCTGAAGTACAAAAAGTTATAAATGAATATAATAAAAATTTATATGAAGTAACTAAAAAATGTGTAATTGTTACAGATTCAGACACAAAAATTCTTATAAAACTTTATAATAAACTACCACTATATAAAAAAGCATATTTTTTAGTAAATAGATTTTTTACAAAAAGGATAGAATTTAAAATGGTTCTGTTATATAAAATAAAAAAACATAAATTTTCAAATAGTATTTATAAAAAAATAAAACATAAAAATGATTAAAGTATTTTATTAATAAATATAGATATGGTATAATATAGGAAAATTAAAGAAGCAGGTGGGAGTATGAAAGATAATAAAATAGTAGTTTTGATACCATCGTTAAATCCGAATAAAGAATTTGTAGATTATGTTAAAGATTTAACAAATCAAAAAGAGGATATTGATGTTATAGTTGTAGATGATGGTAGTAAAGAAAGTAAAAAATTTATATTTGAAAAGATAAGTAAGTTAAAAAATTGTATTGTTTTAACTCACGCGATTAATTTAGGAAAAGGACGAGCACTAAAGACAGGGTTTAATTATTTTATAAATAATTATAAAGGTTGTAAAGGTATTATAACTGCAGACTCTGATGGTCAACATTTAGTAGAAGATGTCATATCAATAGGTAAAGAATTAAATGAAGTAAATGGAGAAAATTTAATATTAGGTACTAGAGATTTTAATGAGCCTCAAGTACCATTTAAAAGTAGAAATGGAAATAAAATTACAACTCAAGTTTTTAAACTTTTATATGGTAAAAAAATAAATGATACTCAAACAGGTCTTAGGGGTTTATCTTATGAATTTGCTAAAGAGTGTATAAATTTAGATGGAGAAAAATTTGATTATGAAATAAATATGCTTATAGAGGCAGTTAAAAAGAAAATAAATATAATTGAGCATAAAATTAAAACTGTATATTTTAATAATAATAGTGAAACTCATTTTAATCCAATAAAAGATTCTATTAAAATATATAAGATAATGTTTAAAAAGTTTTTTAAATTTATATTATCAAGTGCTAGTTCTGCAGTACTAGATATTGGGTTATTTACTATTCTTTATTATTTTATTAATTTAAAGTTAAAATCAACTACTTCCATATTAATATCAACTGTTTTAGCAAGAATGTGTTCCTCTATATATAATTATTTTATTAATAAAAATGTTGTGTTTAAAGATAATAAAAGTAATATTACAATTATTAAGTATTATATATTATGTGTGATACAAACACTAATATCATATTTAGGAGTGAAATATATATTTGTATTTTTAGAAGTAATTCCACCAAGTATAATAAAAATATTTGTTGATGTTATTTTATTTTTAATTAGTTATCAAATACAACAAAAATGGGTTTTTGCAAGTAAGAAGGTGGAAAAATGATACATTTATTTTTTGCCTTTTTAGCACTTTCTAGTGGAAGTATTTTTGCTTCTTTATATGGAAAAAGATATGAGGAGATATTACCAATAACAATGATGTCTTCTATATTAATTTTATATCTTTTCTATATATTTAATATATTATTTATAGGTTTATATCTTATATGGGCTATAATGTTATGTATGTATATTTATTTTGGTTATAAATTTATAAAGGAAGATAAAAAAGAAAGAAAACAGATTTTAAAAAATATTTTTACTCCAGCTTTTGTTATCTTTATATTGTGTTTTATAATTATTGCTATATTAACATATAATAGAAGAGCATTGTTATGGGATGAATTAAGATTATGGGCAGCTTATCCTAAAATACTATATTATGATGGAGATAAGGCAACTTTATTAAATATTATGCAGTCATATGAACCTGGAATGCCATTATTTCAATATTTTTTTACTAAAACAGCAGGTGTTTTTAAAGAGTCATATTTATTTTTATCTTATGCTATTTTAGGGTTAGCTGTATTTATGCCAATTTTAAAAAAGTTAGAATGGAAAAAATGGTATTTAATACCAATATTTATCTTTATTTTAATAATGTTGCCACTATCTTTGGCAAATAGTAATCACGATTCACTTACTTATTATTATACTTTATTTATAGAACCAATGTTAGGCTTGTTTTTTGCTTATACCTTATATTTATCAACTCAAGATATTAAGGACGATAAATTAAATTTATTAACATTTATTTTAGGTGTAATTACTCTTTCATTGTTAAAAGATACAGGTATACTTTTTGCAATATTTAGCTCATTATCATTTATATTAATTAATTTAATGAAAAAAGATAAAAAAGGAAAATTAAATAAAAGAAAAATATTAATTATACTTTTGCCTATAATTTGTTCTTTATTTATATTTGGTAGCTGGAAAGTAGTACAAAAAGTATATGAAACTAAAAACTATTATGCACAAACTGTGGAGAAAAGTGAATTTAAAGATATATTAACAAATCCATCTGAAGAACAAATAAATATTATAAAAGAATTTGCTTATGAAGTATTACATACTCCTATAATAATTACTAATGATAATATATTAACAAAATGCACTACATATATTAATTTAATGATATTACTGTTTATATTATATTTAATAAATATATGTTTGCAAGATAAAAAGTATAGAAAAGAAACATTGATATCAAGTTTAATGTATTTTGTTGGAAGTAATATATTTGTAATAGGAACATTAGGTGTGTATTTATTTAGTTTACATCTAGTAGCAAGTTTTGCTAGATATGTGTCTACTGTAATAGTCGCGGCCTTTATATTTTTATCTTTAATGATTTTAAGAAGAGTATTAAGTAATGAAACTAATAATAATTTTAAGTGTTATTGTTATATAGTGTTAATAATATTTTTATTAGTATTACCAATGAGAATGCCTAGCATGATTAATGAGGAAGATTTAGAAACTTTTGATTTGGTATCTTTAGAATATTCTAATAAGATAACTTCTGAATTAAATAATAAAAAAGATAATTTTATACTTATTTTTACAGATGATTATGAAGATAATTTAGCTTATGTAATTTTTCATCATAATATTTATTTAGATTTGATAGACGAAGGTTTCAAATATCCAGATATTTTATTAGTTAATGAAAATGATACTCTGAATAGTTTAAATGATACATTAAAAAATTATGATTATGCTTATTTAATAGCTATAAATGAAGAAGATTTTGAAGTTTTTAATGATGTATTTGATAAAGATATAGATAAATCTTCATTATTAACTACAACTAATTATGAAATAGTAAATTAGAAGAATATATACTTATTACATTTGTTTTAATAAAACTTAATGTATTTAAAAATAATAATTAGTACTAAAAATGTAAAAAAGTTACTTTAATTAAAATAAAAGTAATTTTTTTTCAATTATATGTTATAATATATATGAGGGAGTGGAAATATGTTAACTAGTTTAACTTTAAAAAATTATACAACATTTATAAATGAAACTACATTTGATTTTAAAGCAACTAATTATAAAATATTAGAAGATATAAATGTTGGCTCAAACAGGGTTTTGAAAGGTGCTTTATTTGTAGGTGAAAATGCTTCAGGTAAAACTCAAGTATTAAATGCGATTATATTTTTATTAAATATGTTATTTAAAGATACAGAATTAGATTATGGTCAAAAATCTTTATATACTAAAGACCCTAATATGCAATTGAAATATTCTTTTGATGTTAAAAATAATAAAATAGATTATGAAATAACAATAAAGAATGATGCAATATTTAAGGAAATATTAAAAGTAAATGATAAAGAAATCATTGTAAGAAAAGATACAAAAGCAAAAATACTTTATAATGATAGTGAAGTTGAAGTAAATAATTATGTATCTATATTAAAGCAAGAATATTATAATACTAGATTTGATAATGATATAATTCTAAATACATTATTTGATTATTTAAAAAATTCTATTTATATAAATTGTCTTAATAAAACAATATGTTCTTTTAATTTTTCTAAATCAGAAGAAATATATTTGTATAGATATATTAAAAATCACGACGAGAAAGAATTAAATAAATTTTTAAAAGAAATTGGATATAATAGTGAAGTAGAATTTATGTCTAATAATAATAAAAAAGAAATTAAAATTAGAACTTCATTAGAAAAAGAGGTAGGAATAAGAAAAATAGGAACAAAGGTAACTATGCCTTTGGCTTTGGAGTCTGCTGGTAATCAATCTTTTATGAATGTGATACTTCCAATATTATATACTAAAAAAAATAATTGTATGCTTATAATTGATGAATTTTCTAGTGGTATGCACAATGAAATGGAGGAAGCATTAATAAAATATTTTTTTAATAATAGTAAAGACTCACAAATGTTTTTAGCATCTAATTCAACTAATATATTAAGTAACTTTTATTTAAGACCAGACCAAATATATTCTTTAGAATTTAATAGTAAAGCGGGAACTATAATTAAAAGGTTTTCTGACGAAAATCCTAGAGAATCACAAAATTTGGAAAAGATGTATCTTAATGGGGTTTTTGATGGAAAACCGACATATAACAAAAATATTAAGAGTAAATAAAAATATTTCTATTTTTCTCTAGTATTTTATATATTAAAATGATAAAATAAATCTCAAAGAAAGGAACGAATGTATGAAGAAAGAAGAAATAACATTAAAGAATACTAAAGCAGAAATTTTAGATGCACTAAACGCGGCATTAGAAAGGGAAAAGAATATCGAGCAAATTAAATTTAATCCTGAAAAAGAGGAAAAAGAAAAGAAAGTAAAAAAGGCTATAGAAGAAACAAGAGAAAATGTAGAGAAAAATATATTTTCTGAAGAACTAATATCAAAGTTTAAAAATTTAGAATTATCTATTCAAGAAGAGGAGTTAAAATTAAAAACTTTATATGGAATAGAAGAAGAATTAAATGATTTAACAGTTATTGTTAATGCTAAAAAAGATTTATTAAATGAAATTGATTTAAAGAAAGAAAAAGAAGTAGAAGAATATGAATTAAAAATAAAAAATTTAGAAGAAGAATATAAGACAAAACAAGAAGTATTAGAAAAAGAATATTCTGAAAAAGCAAGGACTTTAAAACAAGAAAGAGATAGAGAAATAGAGGAATATAATTATAAAACTAAAAGAGAAAGAGAATTAAGTAATAATGCCTGGGAAGATAGTAAGAAGAAAAGAGAAGAAGAATTAAAAAATAAAGAAGAAGAAACAATAAAATTACTTAATGAAGCAAAAACTAATACAGATAATTTTAAAGAATTAGAAAGTAAAGTTGCAGAAATTCCAGTATTACTTGCAAATGAATATGAAAGAGGAAGAAAAGAAGCAACAGAAGAAATAACTAAAGAAAATAAATTTCAATTAGAATTAATTAAAAAAGATTATCAAAATACAATTGATAGACAATCTGATTTAATAGTATCATTAAAAAATGAAATAGAAACTTTAACTAATTTAAATAAAGAACTTAGTGATAAAACAGACAAAGCATATAAAGAAATAAAAGAACTTGCTAGTAAAACTGTTGAAACATCTGGGCAAGTAAAAATTATAAGTAATCAAGCAAAAAATAATGATATTATGTAAATTTATTAGAAGTAAAAGGTGGATATATGAAGAATAAAAAAGTTTTAGTATTAATTCCAGCATTAAATCCTAATAGAGAATTTATTAGTTTTATAGAAGCGCTTACAGAAAAAGGGCTTGAAGTAATAGTAGTAAATGATGGGAGTACTTTAGACAGAAATTATATTTTTAAAGAAATTTCTTCATTTAATCACGTGATAGTATTAAGTCATAATAAAAATATGGGTAAAGGGGAAGCATTAAAAACTGGGTTAAATTACTATATTCACAATTATATAGAAAGTGAAACATTTGGAATAGTAACTGCTGATGCTGATGGCCAACATTCTATAAAAGATATACTTAAAATTGCTTCCATATTAAGAGAAGTAAATAGTGAAACATTAATACTTGGGGTTAGAAATTTTAATGAGGCAGGTGTTCCTAAGAAAAGCATCAAAGGTAATAATTTAACAAGAAAAATATTTAAGAAGTTATATGGAACTGATATAACTGATACTCAAACTGGGTTAAGAGGTTTAACTTATAATTTTGCTAAATCTTCTATTAACTTACAAGGACAACATTTTGAATATGAAATGAACATGTTAATCTATGCAGTTAAAAATCATATAAATATTACTGAACAAAGAATAAAAACAATTTATATAAATAACAATAAAGGTAGTAACTATAAAATGATAAGAGATAGTTTAAAAATAGCATTTATTCTTATAAAAAATAAAATAAAGAAATAATTATGTAACATTAGTTATGTCTTTTTTATTATTCTATGGTATAATACAAATAACAAGAGAGGTGTGTATGAAAAAAATTACAATATTAACATTGCATTTTGGAGTAGGTGGAATAGAAAAATATATTTCCAGTTTTTTAAAAATGTTAGAAAATGATTATGAAATTGATTTAGTAGTAACTTATAAATTAAATGAAAAGCCATCATTTCCAATAAGTAATAAAGTTAATATAAAATATTTAATAGATGGGGCACCTAATAGAGAAGAGATTAATCGTGCATTAAAAAGGAAAAAAGTATTTAATTTAATTAAAGAATTATTTAAAGGTGCTAAGATACTTTTAGAAAAGAAAAGAAAAACTAAAAAAGCAATAAAAGAAATAGATAGTGACTATATAATTACAACTAGATTATATGAAACTAAATTAGTAAATAAATTATTAAAAAAGAAGAATATTGTAAAGATTTTAACAGATCATAATGAGGTTAGTAAAAAGTATAAAAAGGAATTAATAAAAAGTACAACTAACTATGATAAAATAGTAGTAGTAAATGAAGAAATAGAGAGAGTATATAAAGAAGAATTAGGGTTAAAAGTTATTTATTTACCTAATTTTATAGATGAATTAAGTGATAAGAAGTCAAGTTTAGATAATAAAAATTTAATAGCAGTAGGGCGTTTTAGTGAAGAAAAAGGGTTTCTTGATTTAATAGATATAATGTATATATTAGTTAAGAAAGACCCAGAAATAAAACTTACTTTAGTAGGAGATGGAATACAAAAAGAAGAAATTATAAGTAAGATAAAAGAACTTAAGTTAGAAAAAAATATAATACTTACAGGTTATTTGAATAGTTATGAAGTAGAAAAAGAAATGTTAAAGTCTAGTATTTATTTGTTACCTAGTATAAGGGAGTCATTTGGGCTTGTTTTATTAGAAGCAATGAATGTAGGGTTACCTATAGTTGCATTTGATACTTCAAGTGGGGCTAAAACACTTTTAAAAGAAGATACAGGAATACTTATAGAAAATAGAGATAAAGAAGCATTTGCAAAAAAAGTAATAGAATTATTAGAAAATAGAAAACTTATTTCTACTTATAGTAAGAAGTCAAAAGAAACTGTTAAAAATTATACTAGTGAAAGTGCATTAAAATATTGGAAGAATTTACTTAAGAGTTTAGAAAATCGTTCACTTAAAAAAGTTATGTTTATTTCTTCTACTGGGGGACATTTAAATGAAATGTTAATGTTAAAAAGTATGTTTTATAAGTATCCTTATATGCTTATAACTGAAAATACTCCAACTAATAAAAATTTAGTACATGATTATGGTAAAAGACAAGTAGGGTATTTAATATATGGAACTAGAAAACATAAATTAGTTTATCCTATAAAATTATTATTAAATTGTTTTAAAAGTTTATATTATTTTATTAAATTTAGACCTGATTTTGTTCTTACAACAGGTGCTCATACAGCAGGCCCTATGTGTGCACTGGGGGCTTTATTTGGTAAAAAAATAATATATATAGAAACATTTGCTAATAGTGAAACAAAGACAGTTACAGGTAAAATAGTATACAAATTTGCAGATTTATTCATTGTTCAGTGGGAGAGTATGCTAGAGTTATATCCTAATGCTAAATATGGGGGGTGGATATATTGATATTCGTTACAGTAGGTACACAAGATGTGAATTTTGATAGGTTACTTAATGCAGTTCAAAAGGAAGTTAAGAAAGGTAACATTAAAGAAGAAGTTATAGTACAAAGTGGTAACTCTAAATTTACTTCTGATGTAATGAAAGTTTCTAATTTCTTTTCTCCAAGCGAATATAAAGAACTAATTAAAAAATCTTCTTTAGTTATAACACACGCGGGAGTAGGTACTATTATAGATGCAGTTAATGCTAATAAAGTAGTTATTGCTTCTCCTAGATTAGCAAAATATAAGGAAGCAACTAATGACCATCAATTACAAATTATAAAAAAATTTAGTGATATGGGGTATATTATACCTTTAAAAGACCCGAATAAACTTGAAAATGCTTTAAAAGAAGCAACTATATTTAAACCTAAAAAATATGTTTCTAATACAGAAAATATGGTAAAATTAATAGAAGATTTTATAGATAACAATTAATTTAGTACAAAAAACTTTTACTTTTTAATATTTTAGTTGTATAATTTAAAACTAGGAGGCTTAATATGGGTAGAGTTATGAAGTATATCTATGCTGTTTTTACAACTGTCTATACATTACTCACTGCATATGAAGTTTATGTGTATATGAAAATGGAAGGCAATTACGCTGGGATATTTTATTTATTTTTTAGTTTCTTCGTAATGTTCTTGTTATTTACTAGTTCATATAATTTTAAAAAATCAAATAAAAATATTAGGGTAAGTAAAAACATTATAGCAATTCTAGTTGGCTTATTTACGAGTTTTATACTTGCTACATTGTTACCAAACATTTTTAATTATAAAGATAGTTCTCTATTATTTTATGATACTATTTTCGTAATAAGCAAAATAGTTAAACCTATTATGTATTTAATGTTAGGTGCTTTATGTATAATAGAGTGCAAAAAGATAAAATACCATTAATTTGGTGTTTTTATTTGTGAAAAATTAGTGAATTATGTTGTTTTTTCAAGATTTTTATTATAAAATTATTATGTGAGGTGGGATTATGAAGAAATTTAAAAAATTCATAAAAAAATATAAAACATTATTAATAGTAATAGTTTTATTAATAGTATTTATTTTTGGTAGTGTATTTATAGTTGATGCAAAAGATAAAAAAGAAATGAAGGCTTGGAAAGATGAAGTAGATAAACCACAATATGTCGTTACTACTCTTGCTGCTTCTTATTGTCAACACTGCGCTAATTTAAAACCTATTATGAATGAAGTTCAAGAAGAATATGGTTTCAAGTTATATTGGTATGAACACGATACAATTAGTAGTTATTCAAAAGATTATCTTGAAAGTGCTTATGATTTAAAAGATAATGGATTTGACGCTTATCCTTATGTATTTATAACATATAAAGGAGATTTTCTAGGATACTTCACTGGAGAAAGAGATAAAGAAGCATTAATTGCGGAGTTACAAAAATATGGTGTAATTGAAACTGAAACAGAAGATACAACTACTACTGAATAAAGAAGTGAATGGGTTAATGTTTTCATTAGCCTTTTGTTTTTGGAGTTAATATGAAGAAAGTATATTTTATTATATTATGTTTATTATATTTAATGGTAACAATTAAATTCTTTAGTGCATCTTATACTATTAAATATGATGTTAAAGATATTAAAGTATTAGAAAAATCTAATAAAAATTATATGTATTATGAAATAGAATATGAAGGTAATACTTTTAATTATATGTTTTATCAAAATAGAAATTTCTTTAAGAAAAATTTAGAAGATATTAAAGTAAAAGAAATAGGTAATAATATATGTATTAAACCTATTATAAAGAAGACTAAAACATATTATTTATGTAGTGATGGAGAGAATTTAATTAGTTATAATTTGGTTAATCAAAAAGAAATTAAAGATACTTTTGAAGACGATTTTTACTTTGCTAAAAATTTAAATGAAGAAGAGTATATTTTAGTATGGAAATATGATGGTTTTTATTATTTAAATGGTAAAAATAAAAGTAGTATTAATATATTTAATAAAGATAGATATTCTAATGATTTAATGTTTCAAATAGAAAAGTATTTAATATTTCCTAAATATGAAGAAGATTATTTGTTTTCTAATTTTATAGTTTTAGATATGACTACAGGTAAATATGAAGAAATTAAAACTCAATATAATATAAACTATACTAGTAGGGTAGTAGGAAATAATAAATCAAGTATATATATATTTGACGAAAAAGATGCAAGTTTGTATGAAATTAATTATAAAAAGAAAAAATGTAAGTTAGTTTCAAATGAAATGAAAGGTTATATTAAATATAAAGATGGTAAAAAGGTAAATGCTTCATTAAGTGAATATACTAAAGATAAAATAACATATTTTGATTTACCTAAAAAGTATATAGATGTATCTAATAATTATTTTAATTATAAAATTAATAAAGATTTAAAGATTAAATTTTATGATAATAATATTAAATTAGTAGATACTTATAAAAATAATATATATTTTATAGAAAATGATAACTTATATAAAGAAAGTGATAGTGAAGTAAAATTAATACTACATTATTTTGAATTTAATTTTAAGAGTGATGATGTTGTATTTATATATAATAAATAACAAAAAATAATAAAATACATAAAATATTATAGGTGGTTTTATGTATGAGTTTAGAAAAACTTTAGATACTGAATATTATACTTATTATACTGTAATTAAAGGAGATTCACTATATAGTATAAGTAGAAAATTTAATGTTAATCCTAAATTGGTTGCCGAATTAAATGGGTTAAAGATAGACGAATATATTTATCCTGACCAAACACTTATAATACCTAAAAAGGGAATACAATATTATATTACTAAAGAAGAAGATACTTTAAAGGGTGTTGCTAATATTTTTGGGGTAGACGAACATGATTTAGTAGACCAAAATAAGTCAATTTATTTAATGAGTGAACAAATGATTTTTTATAAAGAGAAGTAACGCTTGTAATTTACTTCTTTTTTTTATATAATAGTATATAGAAATAGAATAAAATGAGGAGTTGATACTAAGTGATAATAAAGAAACCTTATGCGTTTATGATTAAACATTTTAGACTAATACATTTAGCATTAACTCTATTACTAGTGTTTATTCTATATAAATGTAATGCAATATTTAGTTTTTGGCGCACATACGCTAAGAATGGGTTTTATTCAGCAAGTATAGATTTATCAAGTTATATTAACTTTTATATGTTCTTAGGTATAATAGGAATATTAGTCATAACGGCATTTGTATATTTGCTAATGAGATGGAAGAAGAAAAGTCGCGCACTTTACTTATCCATAGCCGCTTTTTATATAGTATTATTTATTGGTTTATTAGTTTATTTTAATGCCTTTTTAAATATGTTAAATAGTCCTTTAACTCCTAAGGTTATAAGGGCATACAGAGATATTTTTACTTTCCTATATGTACCACAGTATATATTTGTAATATTAGGCACTATACGTGCTTTAGGATTTGATATAAAGAAATTTGACTTTAAGAAAGATTTAGCAGAATTAGATATAGCAGAAGCAGACCAAGAAGAAGTAGAAGTAGTTTTTGGGCAAAATAATTATAAATATAAAAGATTTGCTAGAAGAAAATTAAGAGAATTTAAGTATTATGTATTAGAAAATAAATTGTTTTTTGGTATAATATGCTCGGCATTAGTGTTAATGTTAGTTTATACTCTTTATGTTAATATTAATGTTTATTCAAAAGATTTTAAAGAACAAGAAGCATTTGTAGTAAATGGGGTAGTGTTTACAGTTAAAAATTCATATATAACTAATATGGATAAGGCTGGAGAAATAATAAATGATAATAAGAAATATATTATAGTTAAAGTAGGTATGGAAAATACTAACCCTGGAAAAGTAACATTAGATATAAGTGATATAAGATTAGTATTAGATAAAAAGGTTTATATGCCAATATATTCTAAAAATGAGTATTTTTGGGATTTAGGAGAAGGTTACTATAAAAATGTTTTATTTGCAGGAGAGAGTAGAGATTATTTAATAATATATGAAGTACCTTTAGAAGTGAATTATAAGAAAGCAATATTTAGATTAGTAGACTCAGTTAGTGTAATTAAAGGTGAGATAACTGCTAGAAATAAAGATGTAGAATTAAAACCTATAAATTATATGTTACACGAGGGAGTTAAAGATAAAAAAGTACAAGATGCGATAGATTTAAAAGATACTACATTACTTAAGAGTGAAGTAGTAATAAATAGTTATTCTATTGCTGACGAATTTACAGAAACATATACTTATTGCACGAGTGAGTGTTATAATGGAGTAAGGATAATAAGAGCAGATACTTTAGGTAGATTAGATAGAACTATTTTGAAATTAGAGATGGAAACTGATTTAGACGATAGTTTATTTATAAATAAATATATAAAGAGTAATACTGATTTTATAGATTTCTTTGGAAAGATAAGGTATTATTATCAGGGTAAAGAATATGTCGCTATGATGGATACTAAACATTTAGATATAGAAACAAATAATGTTTATATTGAAGTGCCTGTTGAAGTTAAAAATGCTATGTTTTTAAGGTTAGATATAAATATAAGAGATAGAAAATACTCAATTTTACTTAATCAAAATTAATAATAGGGATATTTGCTTTTTAGTGAATGTCCTTTTTATTTGACAATTATAGTTAAAAATGTGTATAGGTATTTAATTAGTTTAAATAGTTATTATATTTTTATGATAAAATATAGATGTAGGGAAGTGATAGTATGCCATTAGATAAAGCATTAGAAGAGTTAGAAAAATATGCAAAAGATTTAAGTAGTATAGGAGATGCTAAACAATTTATGAAAGCAAATAAAGAGGCTTTTATAAGTAAATGGGCAAAAGTTAATCAATACTATTTATATATTATGAATAATACTCAAGGTATGAGTGACGAATTTTTTAGGGCAATAGAGATAGTCAGTGATATTTCATATAATAATCCTAGTTTAGAAGAATGGGTTGAAATGATTACTAAACCAGTTAATAGTAAAACTCAAACTGAAGATGCGTTAGCATTTAAAGGTTCTATTGAAGCACTTATAAGTGAAGTAAGAGATATGCGCTATTGGGATACTCAAAATGTTAGTGAAATAAAATGGGAGTTAGAAGAGTATTTAAAAAAATTAAAAGAAAATAGAAACTTATTTGAGTTTTATGAGTATCAAGGTTTACTTAATAATATAAATGCAACACTTGATAAAATTGGTATGTTTGAAGAAATGGTTAATTCTAATTTGATGCAAGGTATAAGACGAATGTAAATTAGTTAAATATTCCTTAAATAAGGGGTATTTTTTATTTTATAATTTTACTAAAAAAATTATGATAAATTATTAAAAATAAATGATTTTTTTGAAATTTTATATTATAATAAATTTTATATTGAAAGAAGTGATTATATGAAGTTGTATGAAATTGAAAGGCATAACTTTATTGATGGGGGCTATACTGATAGTAGTAGAAGAAAACATTTAGAATTAATGAAGAAAAGAGATTTAATAAGAAAACAATTTGAATTAAAAGATACTCCAATTTTATGTATACCTGAATTATTAGAAGAAAATATAGAAAAGATAAAATTATGGTATCAAAACGGAGGTAAAGTAAGACAATATAGCAATATTGAACCTTTTAAATGTGGGTTATCAGTTGTAACATTAAAAGATTTAATTAATGAAAGATACTATGAAGTAATAGATAAAATAGGTGTGATTAATAAAGAAGGAACAGAAGTAGTTAGGTGTTCTAGTTGTTTTAAAGATATATTAATTTTAAATGAAAACATATATAGAGTTCAAAATAAAGATGGGAGTTATAGTTTATATTCAATTATAAATGGTAAAGAAATAACACCTTTTAGATTAAGTTATATAGATAATAAGTATTATGATGGGTTACTAATAGGTTTAGTAAATAGTCCTGATGTAGATTACGGAGTTCCTCAAACTAATCAGTATGTTTATTTTGACTCGAATGGTAAAATTGTTATGACTTCTAATAAATATAGTAGTATGGGACAGTTTAGAAATGGTTTAGCACTTGCGTTAGAAGAAAAATGTATTTCAAATTGGCTTAGTTTTCCTATTTTTGATTATGAAAATACTTATGAGTATTATGAATATTTAATAGATAAAAAAGGAAATGTAATACAAAATTTAGGTTTTGTTAAAAAGGCAACTTCAAGAGATTACTTAAATGCTCTTGAACCTAATGATAGGGTAAAAGGTGGTAAAATTTTTCAAGCAGATAGTTACTATCAACTTAATAATAAATTAAATGATAATTTAAAATTTAATAATGAGATTACAATTGCATCTTCAGTAAATAAAGAAGACACTGAAAGTGTAAGACAATATATATTAAATAATACTTATAACTTTGAAAAAGAAATGAAGAAAACTATTGAGTTGGTAACATATTATACTGAACATTGGGAAGATATTATCAATTATATTGAATATAACGATAATGGGACAGTTAAAACTATACATAGAAAAAAGGTTCCTTATATTTATTATTTAAATAGAGATAATTTCGTATTAGATTTAGACTATATTCCATCTAACAAGAAAATTTTAACAAAAGAGAGTGATTATTAATTTTTAAATTACTCTCTTTTATAAAATCTATTACTAAATTTCTCTTTTTAAATTTTTTATTTATCTAGTGTATCATTTGCTTTGGCAGTATTATTTTCATTTTTAGAAATTCTTTATAAAAAATGTTGATTTTTTATAAAAGTTCATGTAAAATGGACATTATAGAAGGGAGTTAGAAAATGCAATTTTATACGATTCAACAAGTTTCAGAAAAATCATTAAAAAGTCAAAAAACTATAAGAAGACATATAGCTGCTAATAAACTAAAAGCTGATAAGATACAAAATAAATATAAAATATCAGAGGAAGCGTATAATGAATGGATAAATGAAACTGTATTTGAGGAAGATGATAAAGGTGTATTTACTAAAAAAATAAAGAAAAAAACTAATGATAGTTATAAAATTAATTGGATAGATATTTCTGAAGTTTGGGGAAAAGATGGTTGGAAAAATATCAATGATCGAAATGGATATAAATTCATAGATTTGTTTTCAGGTGCAGGTGGATTAAGTTGTGGTTTGGTAATGGCGGGTTTCACTCCAGTTGCATCAGTTGAAATAATGCCAGAAGCAGTGGAAACGTATAAATATAATTTTGTAGATAAAAAAGGTTTTAAAGAAAAAGTTGAAATAAGAGATATAAGAACAAAAGAAGTCAAAGAGGAATTATATAAAACGATAGAAAATCAACATATAGATTTAATTGTTGGGGGATTTCCGTGTCAAGGATTTAGTATGGCAGGGAATAGAGTAGTATCTGATCCAAGAAATAGTCTATATTTGGAAATGCTTGAAATTGTAAAAAAAGTAAAACCTGATTATGTTGTTATGGAAAATGTTGAGGGTTTAAGATCTATGTTAGATGGAAAAGTTGAAACACAAATATTAAATGATTATAAAGAGATAGGATATAAAATAAATGTTACAACATTAAATGCTGCTGATTATGGAGTCGCACAACAAAGAAGACGTGTAATATTCATTGGTAATAGAATAGGAAATAAAAATTATTATCCAAAGCCACTATATGAGCCTAATAATTATAAAACTTTAGGGTCAGCAATATATAAATATATGAATATTGATGAAAATAAAAGTATAAATCATGTATTTACAAAACATACGGAAGATATGAAAAGAAGATTAGCAAATGTACCTGAAGGTTCAAGTTTATTTAAAAATTATTCTGATTCATGGAAAAAATCACCTTGGGATAAGCCATCATGCACTATTAAGGAAAACCACGGAGCGGTAAATATACATCCAAAATTGCCCAGAGTATTAACGGCTAGAGAAATTGCTGCAATTCAATCTTTTCCTGATGATTTTATATTTCAAGGTGCAAAAAAATGGCAATTAGTTCAAATAGGAAATGCAGTACCACCATTGCTTGGAAAAGCTATTGGGTTATCAGTTGAAAAAGGGTTAAATGAAAAAAGTTAGAATTATGAAGTGAATTTTTTAAATTACTTCAATTATCTAACTTTTTCTATTTTCCATTGATTATCAATATATTGAATTGTATATACTTTTAATGGTTTATTTGGATTTTCTAAATTTGTATTTTCCAATACTTCATTTATAATTTTTAATGTATTTCTATTTTGGCTTTCACATAATATAATAGGTTGAGTTAGTTTAGCTCCTTTTCCTAAATTATTATTTAACCATTCTGCATAAATTAAACATCTTTCAATATGATCTTTGTCTATAGTTCCTTTTTGAAATTCTATTAAATCAAATTGGTTAATAATTTTTGTGTCTTGGGATTCTAAAATTAAATAATCTATTTCATTTCGCCCTATTGTATAAGGCAAATAGTTTGCATACCAGACAACATTTTTTATATCAATATCTAAAGAATTAAAAAATGATGAATCTTTTTCTCTAAATTTCCAATTAAATAATAATTCAAAAAATTTTTCATATCTAATTGTATTATCTTCATTTAAGTATGATATAGAATTTGGATTAAATTCTTTTAACGTAATAGGTAGTATGTTATTTTTATTATTATTTAAATTTATTGTAACTTCATTGTTAATATCTTCTAATTTGTCTTTATAATTAGAATTAAATTTGTAATTTGGATTCTTATTTATTAGTTTTTGAGTTAAAAATTCAATTTCATAATCGGATAATGGACTTGATGCTCTGGGTTTTCCAGCAATTTTTTTACCAATTATATTCCATAAGTTAAATTTATTATATGGGTCATTAAGTATATCATATTCTGTTATTGGAACATCGAAATGATATATTTCTTTTATTTTAATTTTAAATACATTATCTTCATAAAATACTTTAGAACTTACTTTATAAAGTCCTCTTATATAGGTATCTTTATTATCTTCTTTTTTTTGCCAGAAAAAAATATAATCTCCTAATTGAAGTTGAAAAGTATCTGCTAATATATCTGTTATGGTTTTAAACCATTGTTTATTATTTGGATCAGGTATTTTTATTTCTATACACATATTATTATGTAGTCTATCTATAAAATCTTTATCTACAACAAAAATTCTTCCTTTCATTTTTTTACTCCTCCCTCAATAATTTTTATTAAATTTGTTAGGTTAAATCTGAATTTATAACAGTTTCTATTCTTATGAACTTGGAATTCTCCTATTGAAATGCCGTTATATTTTACAGTGTTACTTTCATTCCAATCTTCAATATTTTCTTTTGTAAAAGTTATATTATCACGTTTCCATTTAAAATTTGATGCGTAATCTTTTTCAAAAATTTTATAAAAAAATTTATCTTTTTTTTGATATATCCATAATAGATAATTAGAATCGAATAAGTGCATTGCATAAATATTTAACATTTTATCTATATTTTTATATACCATCTTTTTAAATGATATTTCATTGATTTCATTAGAATCACATAAATCTTTAAAATATAAATAACAAGTATCTGAGCTTGGTTGACCTACTTCATTAGGACATACCATACTGCCTGTATTTGTTTTTAATGATAAAGTTAGATTTCCTTCTAATAAAAAATCATAAGGACATTTGCTTTTAGCTTTTCTAATTCCTTGTTTAGATCCAGTATGTTTTATTGGCTTAGGTAAGTAGAAGAAGGAATCGATTATTGTATTTTTAATTTGTGATTCAATAAGTCTTGAAGTTCTACTTACTAAATGAGAAGGAAAGTCTAGATTAAAAATATCACAAATTGTTTTTTCAGCAGTCATACCAAATGTTTCTGTATTTAAAGAAATAATTTTGAGTAAATCAATTACAGATTTCATAATAAATCTAAATTTAAATGTTCTGTTTTTATGAATTTGAATTTCGGCAATAGATTTATTTTTATACTTTAAAGTTGTACTCTCTGTCCAATTTTCAATATTTCTTGTAAAAGTAAAATTTGAACGATCTAGTTCTAAATCTAAAAACTGATTTCTATCAAATATTGTATAGGATAATTGATTATCAGATGCATATTGAAACCATATTGTAAAGTCAGATATAAGAAGATAATCAAAAAATATAGGTAACATTTTATGAATATTATTGAATATAACTGATTTAATTTCTTCTTTATTTTCAATGTTTTTATCAGCAAATTGATTGAAATAATAATTGAACGTTTCTATTCCAGCTTGTCCGACAACTCGGGGGGCAATTTTATCTCCAGACTTTGATGTTCTAATTGAAAGCGTTTTTGTATTCATTAATATAAAATTATTTGGATTATATTTTTCACGAGCATTATCAGATGGGGTATAGGTAACACATTCTTTAGGAATTACTCCTAATTCGTGAAAAGCAGAAACGACGATATGCTTAATGTTTAATTTTTGGATATATTCTTCATTATAATTAGATAGAAATTGTTTTTTTGCTTCTTTAGGAATTGAAATATTAAAATAATCGCATATAAATTTTTGAATAGTAATTCCTAAATCTGCATTATTCATTAGTATTACCGTCCTCATCTATAAATAATTTATAAGTTTCAATTTCTAATGCATCTGCAATTTTCTGAATATTATCTAAAGATACGCTTCTTCTTTTTGATTCAACAGCGCTAATGTATGTTCTATGTAATTTTGCTTTTTCTGCAAATTTTTCTTGAGATAAGCCAAGTTCATTTCTATATTTCTTTAAATTTTTGCTAAATGTCTCTTTTATATCCATAATATCCCTCCACTATAATTAAACAGCAAGGATACAAATTGGTCAACAGACAATAAGTAACATTATTCTGTTTAATAATCATTTTTATAATATTATGTCAGTTGATGTGTTTTCTAAATTAGTAAAATAAAACTACTCTCAATTTAATTTTAAGAGTAGTTTTTATATGTACTCGAAGAATATTCCGAGTTTTTTATTATATTGGAGCCCTAAAGGAAGAAGTACGACAACTTTTTGGTTTAGATAATTGTTAGTAATAAGTCATTAACTAAACTAATTATAATTTTTTTAAGTATTATTTCAATATGATTATAGAAAGTTTTGCTTTAATATAGTATAATTTTACTATAAATTACTTTGATTTAAGTTTGGAGGGTTTATATGAAAGTGTTAAGTATAACCGAACCTTATGCTACTTTAATAAAGGAAAATAAGAAGTTAATTGAAACACGAAGTTGGAAAACTGATTATAGAGGAGAATTATATATTCATGCTAGTGTCACTAAAATTCCAAAAGAGTGGAAAGAAAATAAAGAATTAATGAAGTTAGTAG
>CANRGI010000002.1 GCA_947630095.1 uncultured Bacilli bacterium | reverse complement strand
ACAATATTGAAAAGTTAAGAAGTGACGAAAACTTAATTGAAGCATATAAAGATAAAACTTTTTATAAAGAAAGATGGGTTAAAGACGGAAACTTAGAACAAAGGCTTATTGTTACTTTTTCTGTTAAATATCAAGAATATCAAAAACATATTCGGAACAATCAAATTGAAAGGGCAAAAAAAATGATAGAACAAAACCCTAAAAAAATAGGAAAAGCAAAACAAAATGATCCAAAAAGATTTATAGAAAATATAAATACTACTGAAACAGGTGAAATTGCAAATGAAACATATTATTCCATAAATCAGTCAGTAATCGAAGAAGAATCTAAATATGATGGATTATATGCAGTATGTACAAACTTAGAAGATGGGGTTGAAGAAATAATAAAAGTTAATCATAATAGATGGGAAATAGAAGAAAGTTTTAGAATAATGAAAAGTGAATTTAAAGCAAGACCTGCTTTTCATTGGACAGAAGAAAACATTAAAGCACATTTTCTACTTTGTTTTTTAGCATTAGTTATATATAGACTTTTAGAAAAGAAATTAAATAATAAGTATACTGTTGGAGATATACTAGATACATTAAGAGAAATGAATTTAAAATTAGATAGCAACGATGTTTACTCTCCAAATTACATAAGAACAGACTTAACAGATAACTTACACGAAGTTTTTGGCTTTAGAACTGACTTTGAAGCCATTAGAGAAAAAAATTTAAAAAAAATTTGTAAACAAACTAAAAAATAAAAAACTTACGCATTTTTTAAAAACAAAGAAAACTCCTTAAACCCTTATAAATAAAGGCCTAGGGAGTTTTTAACTTTTAAAAAGTGTTTAAGTTGAGATTATATCAAATATTTCGACATTTTTCTCCCTTTTGCATTAATTTTACATAGAATTTTCATTTTTTATTTATTTTATATGTAATTGATACTAATTTTTTATTGACTAAACCATAATAAATGTTATAATGTTTTTTGTGACGTTTGTTACACTTTTAATATAGTGGAATAAAATTACTTTATCTCACATTATTTTTTTGTTATTAATTTAGTACTTTTTATTGACTTATTGTACTTTTTATGGTATAATCTATATGTTTTATGAAGGGGGTAAAAATATGAATTATTTTAATTTTGTTAAAAATAAAGAATTATTAAAAAACTTAAAAGGAATACTTTTAAATAAAAATGTTAAATCTACAATATCTAAAGCACTTGCTGTTTTACTAGTTTTTAACTTGGCTACTAGTAGAGAAAGTGAAGTTAAAAATGAAAAAATTAATACTACATCTATATCTACAACAAAAGAAAACACAGAGTCTATTTCAAGAGTATTAAGTACTTTACTTAAAAATGCAGAAAAAGAAGGACTTATAGTAAGTGATTATGACAATTTAGTATTAGTTCGTGATGTTAAAAATAAAAATTTACACGAATTTAGATTAAATGATAATAAAGTAATAGTTAATAGCATTTTAAGTAATGGAGAACACGTTGTTAATAGTTTAAGTCTTAACCAAAATTTTAATATAGACAATATTTTATCTCTTAAACCTACTAAAGAAATAGTAAAATCTAAAGAAGTACCTATGGAAGAAAATGAAGAAGAAATAAATGAAGAATTAATAGAAGAAAAATTAGAAGTATTAAATGAATATAATTCTAGTAATAGTTATTTAACTAATGAAGATTTATCTATTATGGAAAATGCTATTAAAAAAGATGCAAATTTAAGTATAGAAGAAAAAGCAAAATTCATTTGTGAAGTTACAGATATGGACGATTATATGTGGGACGTATTTGCGTCTATCATAGAGTCAGAATGTAAAGAAGGAGATTATGCTGATGCTTATGCAGTCGCATCTAACCTATTTAGTAGATATATTAGTTATGAGTGGACAAGAAGCGCTAAGAATTCATTACACGTAGACATTGTTACACCTTATCATATAGCAACTAGTCCAGGTCAATATGAAGTTTATTGTGATAAAAATGTACAAAGATATAAATTATTTTTAGGAGTTAGAGATGGAAATGCCTACAGGGCTTTAGTAGAATGTATATATGCTTCTTTATTTGACGATGCTAATCTATTACATACTAATTTATCTTTCCGTTCTTCTTGGACAAACTATAATGGTCACCAATATGTACCACGTGGAAATAAATACGCTAATAATTTAAAAGAAGAAGATACAATACCTCTTCAAGAAAGAGCATATTATCAAAATATGAAAGAATACTTTGACGAATATAGTAATAAACCTATTATTAATCAAAAATACACTTTAGTAATGGAGTAATTTATTTACTCTTTTTTATTAGCACAAACCTGGGTTAATACATATACTATTAGTGAAATTGAGGTATTTTGTGAAAAAATTTATTTATATTGTTTTAGTTATTGCTTTATGTATATTACTATTTACTGGTATATATTATGGAGTTAAACCAAATGATAAAGATAAAGAAAATAAAACTATTACAGTAGCAGAAGTTACTCATAGTGTATTCTATGCTCCATTTTATGCAAGTATTCATAATGGTTACTTTAAAGAAGAAGGTATAAACACAGAAGTAATTTTAACAAGTGGTGCTGATAAAGTTGCAAGTGCAGTTCTATCAGGAGATGCAGATATTGGTCTTAGTGGACTTGAAGCAACTCTTTATGTCTATGACAATGGCGCTAAAGATTACTTAGTAAATTTCTCTAGTTTAACTAAAAGAGATGGTCAATTCTTAGTAGGAGACTGTAAATACAAAGATAATTTTAATGTTAATGATTTAAAAGGTAAAAGTGTTCTTGCTGGTAGAAGTGGTGGTATGCCTGAAATGGTATTCAACTATGCTTTATATAAAAGCGGGTTATCTAAAGGAGAAGTTAATATTGATAATTCAGTAGATTTTGCTTCTTTAAGCGGGGCATATATAGGTAAAGAAGGAGATTTTGTAAATCTATTTGAACCTAATGCTTTAAACATAGAAAAAGAAGGATATGGCTGTGTACTTGCTAGTTTAGGTTTAATGAGTGGAGAAGTTCCTTATACAGTATTTCACGCTAAGAAAAGTTATATTAAAGAAAATAAAGAAACAATTAAAAAATTTACTAATGCTATAAATAAAGGACTTAAATTTATAAAAGAAAGTACTCCTAAAGAAATAGCAGAAAGTATTAAAAGTGAATTTCCTGATACAAGTATAGAAGATTTAACTAAAGTAATAGAAAGATATAAAAATGCTGACTCTTGGTGGGATAATACTTACATTAGCGAAAATGCTTATAATAATTTATTAGATTTAATGGAATATAACAATGCTTTAGATAAACGTATTGATTTTAATAAAATTGTAGATAATAGTTATAATGAAAGATAGTATTTTATCTTTAGAACATTTAAGTAAAAGTTATAATAGTTTAGATGGAGAAGTAATTGCAATAGAAGACTTAAGTTTTGATATTAAAAGAGGAGAATTTCTATCTATAATAGGCACAAGTGGGTGTGGTAAGAGTACTATTCTAAATATACTTACTGGACTTGATAAAGATTATAAAGGTAAATATAAATTAAATGATAATATAGTTACAAGTTATATGTTACAAGAAGATGCTTTATTTCCTTGGCTTACTGTTTTTGAAAATGCTGTTCTAGGTTTAAAAATCAAAAAAATTTATAATGAAGAAAATATAAACTATGTAAAACATTTACTTACTAAATATGGACTTATAGATTTTGCTAATACTAAAGTTAGTAATCTATCTGGAGGTATGAAGCAAAGAGTTCTTTGAATGTTATATAGACACTAAAAATCTAAACTATTCATATCTAATAAAAAGTCAAATATATTCATTGTAATTATTCCGCTTTCATTACGAGTTGTTTTTATATAATCTTTAACAATTATAATTTTTTTAAATGAGTCATTAATTTTCAATAAAGGTCTTTCTTCTTGATTTATTTTTTCAGAATTTGGCATACTAAATGCTGACTGAATATATATCTTATTATTTCCTTTATTAGCAATAAAATCTACTTCTAATTGTTTATAAGTATATTCATTATCTCTTCTTCCTTTTAGTTCTATTACACCAACATCAACATTATATCCTCTTCTTTTTAATTCTAAATAAATTACATTTTCCATTATATGATTTTCTTCAACTTGTCTGAAATTAATAAACGAATTACGAATTCCTAAATCACTAAAATAAAACTTATATGGTGTACTCATATATTTTTTTCCTTTTACATCATATCTTTGAACTTTTTCTATTAAAAACGCTTCTTCTAAATATTTTAAATATGCACTAATGGTTTTAGGATCAATATTCAAACCTGCTGTTGACTTAAACGTATCAGAAAGTTTTTTCGGATTTGATAATGAACCTATACTTGAAGATATTATTTCAATTAAACTAATTAGTTCAGCATCATTTTTTATATCATTTTTTTCAATTACATCATTAATATAAACATTTCGACGTTGTTCATTTAAATAAGCAGTTTTTCTTTCGTCATTCCTCATTGTAACCAAAAGTGGTAACCCACCATATGTTACATACTCGCGCCACCCATCATATTTATCGCCATTATAAACAGACATAAATTCTGAATATGAAAGTGGATATATTTGAATATTCTCTCCGCGTCCTCTAAATTCTGTAATTATATCAGTAGACAAAAATTTAGAATTACTTCCAGTTACATATATATCAATATTAGAAATTCTTAAAAGTCCATTTAATACACCCTCAAAATTTTCTACTAATTGAATTTCGTCTAATATTACATAATATGTTTCTTTATCAATAATTCTTTCTTTTACATATTTACTTAAATTTTTAGGCATTAATAATTCCTCGTTGTCAGAGTCATCTAACGCTATTTTTATTATATGATTTTCTTTTACATTATTTTGTAATAAATAATTATAAAATAAATTATTAATTAAATATGATTTTCCGCATCTTCTTATTCCAGTTATAACTTTTATAAGTCCATCATTTTTTGCTTCTATAAGTTTATTCAAATAATAATCTCTTTTAATTTCCATAAAATCCCTCTTTTCTTTTATATATTTTATCTTATTTTATGCAAAACATCAATAATCTATTCCAAAAAAACTCCACAATTGACTTTTTTTGGAATGAGACATTTATTAAAAATTCCATTTAATTTGAATATCTCTTTCTTTTATTTCTTTATTTAATTTTCCAATATAAATTTTATCAATAAATTCGTCTACAATAATTTTATTTAACTTGGTAAATTTTTTATATTTACTAAAAATTTTATCATTATTTTCTAAATTTTCTTTTTTATTCATATAACATTTTATCTCATTATTAATTAGTATTATTTGTTTATTATACACATTTTCATTTTTGCTATAATCTTCTAATAAACTTCTAAATTGTTCTGTTGTAATAATACCATTCACTTTATCTTCATATAAACACTTTAAATAATTTTTTGTTTTTTTAAGTTCTTTCTTTACATTTTCTAAACTTATTTCTAAAGTTTTAATTTTAGAAGCAAAATTATTACTACTATTAAAATCATATTTACGCAATATATTAACATCATAATATTTTTCTATTTTTTTATTAATAGAGTCAAGTATAATACTCTCTAATTCGTCATATCTTATAGAACATTTATTAATGCAATCGACATACCCATCTCTATTATTTGAACAAACAAGATAACCATATTTACTACTATTTTTCTTTCGCATAGGCCTCTTACAAAGAAAACAAAATACTTTACCCGAAAAAATATGAACATTACCAGTTTTCATTGGTTTACTTCTTTCTTTCATAAGAGACTGAACTTTATTATAAGTTTCTTCATTAATTATTGCTTTGTGTGTATTTTTAACTTTTACCCAAGTACTTTTATCTTTTCTTTTAATTTTTTTGTTTTTATAACTAACAGTAGTTCTTTTACCTTGAATTAGATGACCTATATAAACTTCATTTGTAAGAATTCTCTTAACAGCACCTGTATTCCATTTTATTTCTTCTCTTGGTCTATTACTAATAACATTTAATTTAATACCCTTTAAATACTTATGAAGAGAAGGACTAGGAATATTTCTATCATTTAAATATTTAGCAATACTTGTAAATCCTAACCCTTCTATATATAGATTAAATATATTTTTAACAACAGATGCAGCCACTTCATCAACAACTAATTTATTATTATCTTCACTAGATACATCATAACCGTAAGAAGCAAAGGGAGAAATAAATTCACCTTGTTTCATTTTAGCACTAAAAGCACTTCTAATATTATTAGATACATCTTCTAAATACCACTCATTAACTAGCCCATTTATTTGTCTTGATTTTTTATTACCCTTATTTTCAGTATCAGCATTATCAGCAAGACTTATAAATCTAACTCCCCATTCAATAAATTTATTATTAATATATTTTTCAACAATTTCCATATCTCTTGAAAATCTTGATTGACTTTTACATAAAACGACATCAAGTTTTTGATTTTCACAATCCTTAATAAGCCTTTCAAACTGAGGTCTATAAGTTCCTGCTCCTGATAAATCTTCGTCACAATATTCATCAACTAATAAAAAATTTTCTCTTTTATCAATTTCTTCTAACAATAAATGTCTTTGATTTTTTATAGACTCACTAACATCTTCTTTATTAATTTTATCTCTATCTTCATCAGATAATCTTAAATAAATACCTACTTTTAATATTCTTTTACTTTCAATATCATTCACAAAATCACCTTTTTTATTATTGTATATTTCCATAAAATTCATCTAATTCAATAATTTTATATAATTTTCTATTAATTATATCTTTTAACTTAAAGTCTGTTGAATTTTCATTAATAATTTCAATTACATTATATTTCATTTTTACACCCCTTTTATCAATAAAATATATGCAGTAAATAATTAAAAAAGACAATAGTTGCCTTTTAAACTTTATTATTTATTTCTTAATTTTTATTAGATGTGTCTATACCACACTCAAAGAGTTGCCTTAATCAGAACCATAGCAATAAAACCTGACATCATATTCTTAGACGAACCTTTTTCAGCACTTGACTATCAAACTAGATTAAAAGTAAGTGAAGATATTTATAAGATTATAAAAGAAGAAGAAATAACTGTCATAATGGTTACACATAACATAAGTGAAGCAATAACTTTAAGTGATAGAATAGTAGTTCTTACCAAAAGACCTGCTAAAGTTAAAAATATTTATGAAATAAATCTAAGTAATAAAAGTACTCCCATTAATAATAGACAAGCACCAGAATTTTCTAAATACTATGATTTATTATGGAAGGACATTGATGGATAATGTCAGATAAACAAATCGAATATTTAAAAAAAATAAAAAGAGAAAAGATTTTAATTAGATTAATACAAATATTTATAGTTTTATTCTTTTTAATTATATGGGAAGTATTATCTAAAAAAGGTATCATTAATTCATTTATAACTAGTTCTCCAAGTAAAATAATTAAAACTTTAATTAATCTTTATCAAAATGGAGAATTATTTAAACATATATGGGTTACTTTAAGTGAAACTTTAATAGCGTTTTTTATAACTGGTATAATTAGTATAATATTTTCTATTTTACTTTATAGAAGTAATACTTTCTCTAAAATATTAGACCCTTATCTTACTATATTAAATAGTCTTCCTAAAGTAGCATTAGGCCCTATTATGATAATATGGATAGGCGCTAATAAAAAAAGCATAATCCTTATGGCAATTCTAATTTCTTTAATAGTTAGTATCCAGTCTATTTCAGTTGGTTTTAAAAATACTAATAAGTCAAGAATAAAAATACTTAAAACCTTTGGCGCTAATGAAACACAAATACTCTTATACGTTCTTTTACCAAGTAACTATAAAATAATACTTAATACTTTTAAAATAAATATAGGTATGTGCTTAATAGGTGTAATAATGGGAGAATTTCTTACTAGTAAATCTGGTATAGGTTATTTAATTCTATATGGTTCTCAAGTATTTAATTTAAATTTAGTTATGAGTGGAATATTTATACTTCTAATTATGTCTTTATCTCTTTATTTAATTGTTTCTTTTATAGAAAAACATTTAGATTACTAAGTCTAAATGTTTTTAATTATTAACTATTATATCCCCACAGTCATTTTCTATTTTTAATACTACATCTGATTTATTATAATTATTTTTTATTTTAATATCTCCATAATCTGCATAAGCATCTATAAATATTTGATTTGTATTATTTATTTCTATATCCCCATAATCATTTTTAATATATGAATTATTTTTTATATTAATATTATCTATTTCTACATCTCCACAGTCATTTTCTATATTAAAGTAATTATTAATTTTTTTAATCTTTATATCTCCATAACTACTCTTTATATTAATGTCATTTATATTTGATATTTTAGTGTCTCCACAGTCTATATCTATATTCGTTTTATTTCCTTTTTCTATTTCTATATCTCCATAATTACTTTTTATATTAATATTATTTCCACTTAATATTTTAATATCGCCTACTTCCTCTTTAATATCTATATTAGTTGTAGAAAATTCTTCTACAAAAATATCTCCATAATCATTTTTAATATCTATCTTTTTATCATAATCTTCTGGTAAATAAATTTCTATCTTATTACTTTTTATATTAAAACAAAAACCTATACAATTCTTTTCATTTATTTTAATATTTAACTTTCCATTATCAGTATTAACATCTATATAATCTTTATCTCCATATATTATAGTTTTAATATTATTATCATTAGATTTCTTTATATATATTTCACTAATAGTTGAATTTATATTAATACTATCAAATACTTGATTATAAGTTTTATCTATTACTAATTCTTTACTGCTTCCTAAATTAAATTTAAAATTATTTTTAATTAATACAACATACCCTATACTAGAAATTATAATAAGAATAGATAATATAACAATTAAAAATATTATTAACTTTCTATTTTTCATTTTCATTACTCCTTAACATAAATATTAATTTTAATACTTCTACAAATAACCCATATATTATCCATATTACCCAAGTTAAGTGCCAAGCCATAGTTTTAAAACTAACAATTAAATAAATAATACTAACTACTAAAGCAACTATTCTCTCTATTTGATGCCTTAATTTATTTTTATCTTTTTTTATTTCTTTATATTTAATACATACATAAACTATTATACCTGTAGAAACCCCACAAATGAGTAAAAATAAAGCACTTGCTACTATTGGATTTATATTCATAACTGGAACTGAAATCATTAACCATACAATTCCTAAAAAATATAATAAAATACTAAACGCTATTCCTTTTGCTTTTTTATTTATTTTTAAATTATCATTATTTTTATAACTAACACTTTCCTTTAATTCAATAAATAATTCATTAGGAGTAATACCATATAACTTACATAAAGGTACAATTTTATCAAAGTCAGGCATACTTTGTTCAGTTTCCCATTTAGAAATAGTTTGTCTAGTAACATTTAATTTATCAGCAACTTCTTCTTGTGATAATTTTTTATCCTTTCTTAATTCTAATAATCTTTTACCTAAATTATTCATATTTCCACCTTTCAAAAAAATTATACATTTTATTTTAGTTGCAGTCTACCTGTTTAAGTTGGAAATTTGTAAACTAATATTAACATTTTAATAAATAAAATAGTAAATCATAAAAGACTTACTATTTTTTAATTACAACCTGAGGATAATCTTCACTTACTTTATTAATAGAAATATAATTATTTTCTATTGCATATTTTAAACTCATAACTTGATTACTTAAACTAAATTTAATAAATATATCACTATATGTATAATAACTATAATCATTATCTTTATATATTAGTTCTGTATTTTCCGTTTCACTATAATTTAATAGATCATAAAATATATAATCAGTTTCATTTTCTATAAATTCTCTTATATCATTCATAATATAATACCCGCATCCAATTTCCTCTTTATATTTTATTCTTACCCCATCTCTCCATAAATAAAATGTACTTTTTAATTTATCATTATTATACATCTCTATTTCAAAAGCATTACCATCACATAGAAAAGCACTTCCATATTGTTTAGCACTATTGATGTTGTTTAATAAATAATTTATTTTATCTTCTTCACTTATACTACCTATTATTTGATTATTAGATTTAATTAATATTTTATTTACATCATATATTCTCTTTATATTTTTTCCTTTTCTATCTTCTTTTTCATATTTACTTATAATATCTTTAAAGTTAACATTATTATCTTTAGTATGAATATATATAAGAGGTGTATTTGGACTATCATAAGTTTGATATACATTAAATCTATCACTAAAATATTTATTAAACTTTTTTATAAAACTACTTTCATAAGTACCATTTTTAGGATAAACAATTATATACATATTCTCTTTATCATGTGCACCTTTAAAATATTCTATTTTATCTATTTCACTATCTAATATATCACTTAATTCTATATTAGTTCTATCACTACTTATATATTTATCTAACTCTTTTTCTATATAATTTATTATATTATCTTCATTACAAGTAAATTTAGTAGTTTTAAAATGATTACTTACTGTTACCACGTCTTCATTAACACAATAATAAGTATTTAAAAGTATTCCTTTATCTACATAACTACTACCTATTTTTTCTCTTACCTTTATAACTGGACTTTTTTTAAATACTAAAGCACTTATTGTATCAAGTATTACTAAACTTATTAAACTAATTATTATAATTATTATTTTTTTCATATAACACCTCTTACTTACACATATCACTTTCATATTTCATATTTTTATCCCCTATATAAATATCTTTATTTTGATTTAAAGTATTACACACTATTAAAGTTAAATCTTTTTCTTCTAATTTATATACACTAGTGCCTCCATCGTCATAAGAATATAAAAATGTAAATTTGTCTAATAAACTATCTAAATTATTATTTCTTAAATATTCTTTTAACTTAATATCTTCTATATAATCTTCTTCTATATTACTACTTAAATAAATTATTCTATCACTATACTTATCATATATATTATATTTATTATCATTATTTTCTACTAAAGGACAAGCATATTTAGTTAATTTTAATGTAGAATTATTTTCTCCATTTTCACATTTAAAATAATTAACCAATACTCCTTTATCTATATAATATTCTCTATTATTATCTTTATATTTTCTTATCTTTATAATAGGTGTAATATTAAATGTTAATGAAATAATACTATCTACTAATACTAAAGCAAATACTACTAATATTATTTTTATTAATTTCATACTTTATTCTCCTTCTAAAATAGAATTTAAAAAATTTATTAGTTCTTCTAAAGTTATATTAGATGTTTCTATATTGTAATTATAACTATTATAATTAAATTCTACATAATATTTTATATCTTTTTTATATATATTTAATTTAATATTATGAATATTAATACTTGACCCTTCACCATCTATAAAATAATCTCTTAAAGGCTTATCATTTTTAGAATAAGCAACATTTATATATCTATCTTCATTTATATATTCAATTATATAATTATTAACATTTAAACTATCATAATCATTACTATAGATAGCATATTTATTTATATTAACTAAATCAGTAGGTACATCTGCATCTTTATATGGATAAGGTATATTATCTTCTTTTTTTATAGTTAAATTTCTATCAAAAGGTTCTACTTCTTCTATTTCATTTCGACTAGTGCTTTCTTCTATTAAATTAGTATTTTTATTAAAAATAGAAACTTTATTATTACTTTTACCTATATAAATAAAACATACTATTACTAAAGAAACACATACTATAGATAATTTCCATATATTATTTTTTTTATTTATTTTATTCATAATATCATTATAAATTTTATTTTTTTCTATTTCTTCTTCCATTACTTTTTTTAATTTTTTTTTATTTGTCACTTGAGTTTCCTCCGTTTCCAAATTTACTTTCTAATTCGTGAAGTGTTCTATAAATTAAATGCTTTATATATGACTCATTTTTATTTAATAGATTAGATATTTCTTTTATAGTTAATTCTAATTTATAATATAAATAAAATACTTTAGAAATATCTTTATTTTTCTTAGACTTTATATAATTCCAAATAATATTGTAATTTTCTTCTTTTATTATAATATCATTTATATCTATACTATCTTCTATTGTATCAATAAGTTCTATATCACTTTCATTTTTATCAAATAAAGATATAGTTTTAATCTTCTGTAATAAAGTATAATGTTTTTTAATTTTATTATTTGCTATACCTATAATATAACTTTTAATATTTGTATCTGATAATTCTTTTTTATTTAAAATTTTCCATAACTCTAAATATGTTTCTTGCACAATATCGTGTGTATCATTTATATTATGAGAGTTAGCCATTATGTATTTTATTACTTCTAAATAAGTCTTATCATATATTTGATTAAATTTATATAACGCATCTATATTAGACATAATACCACCTACTATATAATTATCCTTTATTTTTATAAAAAAGTTCCAAAATTATAAAAAAATAAACAACTTGTGTTTATTTTTATAATTCAAATTGAGAATTGTATAACTCCGCATAAAAACCATTCTTAGCCATTAATTCTTTATGATTACCTTGTTCGATTATATTTCCATCTTTCATAACTAATATTAAATCAGCATTTTTTATAGTAGATAATCTATGTGCGATTATAAAAGATGTTCTTCCTTCTGTTAATTTATCCATTGCTTCTTGCACTAATTCTTCTGTTCTAGTATCAACATTACTTGTCGCTTCGTCTAGTATTAAAAATGGAGCATCTTCTAACATACCACGCGCAATTGTGAGTAATTGTCTTTGTCCTGCAGATACACTATCGCTTTCACTTATTTTAGAGTCATAGCCTTTAGGTAATGTTTTAATAAAATGGTCAAGTCCTACTATCTCACATACTTCTTTTACTTTTTCTATCGGTATATTTTCTCTATTATAAATTATATTTTCTTTTATAGTTCCATCAAATAACCAAGTATCTTGTAATACCATAGTAAATAATGAATGTATATTTTCTCTTTTTAATTCTCTAGTAGAAACACCATCTATTATTATATCTCCTTTATTTATTTCATAAAACTTCATTAATAAATTAACCATAGTAGTTTTACCTGCTCCAGTAGGGCCAACTATTGCTATCTTTTGTCCATTTTTAGCCTTTGCACTAAAGTTTTTAATAGTAGGAGTTTTATTTCCATCATAAGTAAATTCTACATTTACAAATTCAATATTACCTTTTGCTTTAGATTTATCTAATACTTTAGTTATATTATCTTGATTAGACATTTCTTCTTCGTCAAGAAATTCAAATACTCTTTCTCCTGCTGCCGCAGTGGTTTGAAGTGAAGTCATTGCTTGCCCTATTTGAGATAATGGACTAGTAAATAGTCTTACATAAGTCATAAATGCTACGATTACACCAAAAGTAATATTACCTTTCATAGTAAGTAAGGCACCTACTATACATACAGCAACATATCCAAAGTTACCTATAAAATTCATAATAGGCATCATTAACCCAGATAAAAATTGACTTTTTCTATTGGCATTATATACTCTTTCATTTAAGTTATCAAATTCTTTATTAGCGCTTTCTTGTCCATTATATGCTTTTACTACATTAAGTCCTGAATATATTTCTTCTATATGTGCATTTAACTCTCCTAAATACTTTTGTCTTTCTATAAAATATTTTTGTGATTTACTTAATACTTTAAACATAAGCATAAACCCAAGTAAACTAGCACTTATAGCAGTAATAGCCATTATATAATTAGTTTTAAACATCATTATAATAGTACCTACAAATAATGTAATAGCGCTTACTAAAGTAGCAAGAGATTGGTTCATACTTTGTGCGACTGTATCTACATCATTTGTTATTCTTGATAAAGTATCTCCAGTTTGATTTTTATCAAAATATTTTAAAGGTAATTTATTTATTTTATTTATAATTCTTGAACGCAATTTATTTGCAAATTTATTTGATACTAAAGTCATTATAATACTTTCTATATAAGTAAACAATGCAGATAAAAGATATATACTTATTAAAAATATAACTATTCTTTTTATACCTTTCATATCAAACACAGGCTCTAAAGCATTTCTAACAGATTTAGGCATTTTATCTATTTTAGCATATATTTCTGTAGGATTTTCACTATTTATACTACTTATACTATTAATAAATTCTGCTTGTTCACTAGGAGTTATATTATACTTTCCTACTTTAATATCTTTAAGTAAAGCATTTGCTAAAGTATCACTTATATGTATATTTTCTTTATCTATATTTAATAGTTCTATCTTTTCTTCAGTGCTAATTAACACTCCATTATAAGTAGAAGTAGGTAATATAATATTAAGTATACTTACTGGTAAATCTTTTAAACTACTTATAAATTCTTCACTATTTGCGTCACTATTCTTAAGAAAATTATTAAATATATTTTTTTCTTCATTAGTTATATTACTAGAAGTCATTATATTATTTATAGCAGTTTCATTTAAATTAATATTTAGTATTAAAGGCATAGTTTCTTTAAGTGTATCTTCACTCATACTACTTTCTATACTTTCAGTAATTAATTCTAAATTATCTTGATTAATCTTTAACCCATCAGAGATTTTATTTACTAAATCAGATAATCTATTAGGAGACATTATTGATAAAACAGAACCACAAACTGCTAATATTAAACCTATTACTATAAAATATTTAAAACTTTCTAATTCTTTAAATAATCTTAACATAGAACTTTTAAAATTTTTTGCTTTTTCATTTCTAATTGGTTTCCTAGGCATTTTCTAATTCCTCCTCCGATAATTGAGATAAGGCTATTTGTTTATACAATTTACATTTCTTAAGTAATTCTTTATGTGTACCCATACCGACACATTTACCTTTATCTAATACTATAATTTTATCTGCGTTCATTATTGTACCTATCCTTTGGGCTACTATAATAGTAGTTGCTTCTTTAGTATATTTCTTTAACTCGTGTCTTAAATTATAGTCTGTTTTATAATCAAGTGCTGAAAATGAGTCATCAAATATATATATTTCAGGTTCACGCGCTATTGCTCTTGCTATACCTAATCTTTGCTTTTGTCCTCCACTTATATTAGTTCCCCCTTGAGCAATTAAAGATTTCTCTTGTCTTTCCATCTTACTTACAAACTCTTTTGCTTGTGAAATTTCTATTGCTTTACTAACTAATTCTTTAGTTTTAACTTTTCCATTATCTCCATAAGTAACATTATTTTCAACTGTATCATTAAACATAACAGCCTTTTGAGGCACATACCCTATTTTATTATATAGATAATTTAAATCATAATTTTTAACATTTACTCCATCAACTAATACTTCTCCTTCAGTTGCATCATAAAATCTAGGTATTAAATTTATTAAAGAAGATTTACCACTACCAGTTGAACCTATAAACGCTATAGTTTCTCCTTTATTAACTTTAAATGAAATATCTCTAAGTAAATATTCTTCTGCATCTGGATATCTAAAACTTACCTTTTTAAATTCTACTGTACCAACTTCTTTAGAAGAAATAACATCTCCATTTTTTATACTTGTTTCTTTATCTAATACTTCATTAATACGATTAGCAGATACATTAGCGCGTGGTAAAATCATAAATATCATAGCAAGCATCAAAAATGACATTATAACTTGCATAGAATAACTAGAAAATACTATCATATCTCCAAATATGTTTATTTTATCAGCCATTAAACTATTTTTAATTAAATAAATACCTATAATATATATAAATAAAGTAAGAAAATACATAACTAAATACATTATTGGTTGCATAACTGCAAATGCTTTTTGATTAAATATTTGAGTTTTAGTAAGAGTATCATTAACTTTTTCAAATTTATTTACTTGATATTCTTCTGCATTAAATGCACGTATTACTCTTATACCTGTAAGATTTTCTCTAGTTACATTATTAACTTTATCTATAAGTTTTTGTACTATTTTAAATCTAGGTAAAACTATCAACAATATAATACCAACAGTACTTAATAATATTATTACCGCTACTGCTGTTAAAGCACTCCATTCCCAACTTTTATTTAATATTTTACTAACAGCCCATATTGCGGTTATAGGTGCTTTTATAAGCATTTGTAAGCCCATAGCAATAAACATTTGCACTTGTGTTATATCATTAGTAGTTCTAGTAATTAAACTACTAGTAGAAAATTCTTTAACTTCTTTAGTAGATAAATCTAAAACTTTATTAAATAATTTCTTCCTAACATTTCTTGAAAAAACTGCTGATATATTAGATACAAAGTAACCAGTTATTACTGCACATACTAGTGAAGCAAAAGCACACAAAAGCATATACCCACCATTAATTAGTATATCTTTCATTTTACTTCCTTCAGTTTGTACTAATGTAGTTATCTCTGACATATAATCAGGCATTTTTAAATCAAGCCATACTTGTAATACTATAAGTATAAAACTAATAAACAAATAAAAATAATCTTCTTTTTTTAAACTTTTTAATAATTTAAACATTTTTCCTCCCTTTATATACGTTATAAAATTTAACGTGAACTAATATATTTTACTACATTTTAAACATTTTTCATATACTTTTATTAAATTTTATCTAATTTTAAAGGTATCCTTTTTATTACATTATTAATTGATGTTTTCTTACTAGGTAACTTTTTTAATCTTTTATTTTCTTTATATATATTATCCATCATAATATCCATCTCCCAAAGTGCATTAGCAGTTTCATATAATTTTTTCTTTATTTGATTAGTATTACCACTAATTTTATAATTTAATTTATGCTCATTAGCGCCCCAAAAATCCATAGCAGTAGTTCTTATTTGAATTTCTGCCTTAACTTCTCTAGTAATACCATTAATACTTACTGGAATAGACACTATAATATGATAAGCGCGATATCCACTTTTCTTAGGATAACTAATATAATCTTTTTCTTTTATTATATTAAAGTTAGTATTATTTCTAATAGAAGTAATTACTGAATATATATCTTCTATAAAATTAGTTACCACCCTAGCACCTACTATATCTGATAATTTTTCTAAATTTTCTAAAGTAACATTTAACCCTTTACCCTCTAATTTCTTCTTAATACTATCTACACTTTTTATTCTAGTCTTAATATAGTTTATTTCTATATCCTCTAAAAACATTAAATCATTTTTAACTATTTCTAACTGTGTTTCTAAAATTTTTAATGCCCCGTTATAATATAAATTCTCTTTTAATACATTTTCTATTTCTTTCATTTTTATTTCCTCTTTTCTTACTAGAATAAATTTCTAATTACTTTCTGGTAATGTAAACTCTATAGTAAGTCCATCTCTATTATATGCTTTTATACTCCCACCGTGTAACTCTATAAATTCCCTACATATTGATAATCCTAACCCTGATATCTTCCTAGATGTATCAGTTGTAAATAAAGGCTCGAATATACGATTTATAATATCTTCACTAACCCCCGGCCCATTATCGCTTATCTTAAATTTAATATATTTTTTAACTGAACTAATCTCTATATTTATTACTCCATCACTACTTATATACCTTATACTATTAGATAATATATTAGATATTACTCTCTTAAATTTAACTAAATCTACCATAACATATTTATTACTTGCCTTATTGTCTATATTAAATTTAATATTTATATCTTCTAAATCTACTTTATAATCATTATATAATTTAGTAACTATATCATTTGTACTTATAAGAGTTTTAGATAAAGTATTATTATTTACCAAATAATCGTCAAATGTATTTATTATCTCTTTAATATGTATTGCTTTACTATATATCTTTTCATTATATTTTTTTATTTCTTCTTTAGTTATCTTCTCGTCATTAATTAAATTAGAATACCCTATTATAGAAGTTAAAGGTGTTTTAAGGTCGTGAGAAATACTTGCTATTATTCTATTTTGTTCTTTCTTTTCTTTTTCTAATTCTTGAGTTAAATTAACAAACTCATTTTGTATTAAATCTAATTCATTAGTTAATTTATTTTTAGTAGGTTTCTTACCTATTTTATAATTTCTAATATCATTTATTATATTCTCTATAGGTTTAAATAAAGCCTTTCTACTAAATGTAAATATTATTCCAAATATTATAGTAATTAATATAAATTCAAAAATAAATAATTGTAAAAATATACTTGTTATACTTATTTTAGTATTAGGATAAACTTCTAATAAATAATCTTTATCATTAATAGTAATAATTTTAGATAATAATAGTAAATCTATTTTATTTTTAGATTTTATAATTTCATTATTAGATTTATCTTCTAAAGTAAATGTTACATTATATGTTTTAGACAACTTCTTTATTTCACTATTAAATTCTTGAATAGACGTATAAGTACTTTTTAATTCTTTATTAGATAATTCACTTCTTATATTATTTAACTTAGGTATAATCGGACTAGCATATAAAATTATCCATAAAAATAATATAATAATATTTGCTAAACTAGTAATTAGTATTATTAAAGGAAATTTTCTTTGTAATCTACTTTTAGTTTTCATTTTATATATTCCTTATAAACTTATAACCATAACCCCACACTGTTATGATATATTTTTCTTTATCTTCCAATTTATCTCTTAAATTCTTAATATTAACCGCTACTGTACCTATATCTCCAAATTCACTACCCCATACATTTTCAAATATTTGCTCTTTAGATAAAGCAATACCAGCATTTTCCATTAAATATTTAAGTAATAAAAATTCCCTAGAACTTAAATCTATTATTTTATCATTCTTACTTACTTCATAACTTTCTTTATTTAATACTATCTCTCCTATTTTATTTATTTTTTTTTTTACTTCGTGATTTATCCTTTTATTTAATCTTAAATGAGATTTAACTTTTAATACTAATTCATTATTATCAAAAGGTTTAGTAATATAATCGTCCCCACCTATTTCATAACCTACCATCTTATCTACTAATTCATTTTTAGCAGATAAAAATACTATTGGAGAATTTACTAAATCTCTTATTTTAGAACATAATTCAAAACCACTAATATCTTCCATCATAATATCTAATAATATTAAATCATATTCTTCTTTTTTAATTTTATCAAACGTTTCTAAAGGTTTATTTATAACATCAGAGTCAATTCCCTCCTTTTTTAATATTAATTCTATTAATTCTGATATATCTTTATCGTCGTCTATTATAAGTACTTTAGACATATTAACACACTCCTTTAGACTTCCACACTATTGGCAAAAATAGTTTTTAAAAATTCGTCATTATATTTTTTATCTATAAACATTTCTATTTTATTCTTTGCTTTAATACCTTTTCTTCTTAATTTCTGTCTATATGTTACTATTAGAGATATTATTATATCATATATTATATAAACACTAGATATAGAAGTTACTAAAGTAGTTATTCTATATTTCTTTAAAACTAATAAAAATGATTTAATTAATTTAGGTATAAACTTAACCCATAAAACACCTATTAAACTCCATAAAGATAAATAAAGTGCATTAACTCTACCTTTAATATTAAATTTCATATTAGAATAATCCCAAGACTTAGTATTAAATATCTTTTCTTCTAAATAACTAGATACGTATTCCACTATAAAGCATATTATAAATGTTAAAATATATACCTCTATACTTGATTTAATGTTAAATATATCTGTAAATATTGATAGTAACATAGTACCTACTCCATAAATAGGAATAAAATAACCATACACTAACCCTTTCCTACTTTCATATCTTTTATTTCTTAATATACACCAAATTGTTTCAAGTAAACACCCCGCTATTGAGCCTAATAAAAATGTGTAAAAATATGTTATAATATCATTCATTATTTCCTCCATATAAATTATGAATACTATTATAGCATACAATTATTATAATTCATTATTTAAATTATTAAAAATTATTAAGACATAAAAAAAAGATAACGATGACTAGTCGCTACCTCTAGTTTGAATTAACAATGACTTAGTCGAATCAAAGTTACCCGTTCGAAGTTTGCTTTCTTCACATGATATCATATACTTAATAGAGAACAAGGACCCAGCACTTAGGGCATTCATTAAATATAATCATTAATACAATACTTAATAATAAATATTAATTTAAAATTAAGATATTATAATATGATTATGAGATATAAGATAATCTATATTCTGGAATATAATGTCAACATATAGAAACATATAAGAAACTATATAATTGAGATTACATATAATAGAAATAAATTACTATATCTATATTATTCTATTAAGTGTCTTTATTATATAACTTTTTTTGACAAATTTCAATACCTTTTTGCAAATTTTTACAATTTTTTTTATTCAAACACTATTGTACTCAATAATTCCCTAACATAATCGTCATTAAAATAAGTACTTTTAACAAATGTAATATTATAAGATTTATCTTTATTAGTAATAGTTACAAACTTAGCATTATCATTAAAATTAATCATATAACCTTTAACATCTCCATTTATAATTGTTACACTTTCTCCTTGTGGTAATATAAATGATATAAATGTCTTTACAAAATAATTCTCTTTTATATCTTTAATACCTTTAAATATATCTACACTCTTATCTTTATTCTTTATTAAATATTTAATTATATCAGTATCGTCTTTTATATTATTTCTTTCTAATATCTCTTTTATATCTTCATTAGTTAATTTATTATCAAAATAAATCTTAGATGGATTATTTTCTTTTTTTAACATATCCATATATGAGTCAATTTTACTCATTAGAAAAGATGCTTCTAAATTTCCTTCACTATCATATTTATAAAACTTTTTATTTACTTCACTTTCTTCTTCCATAACAAAATCTTTAAAATCATTTCTTATTTTTAAATTATTAAATACTACATAATCTTCTGCATTAGTATGATTAAGTGTTATTTCTTCTTTTAAAGTAGTTCCTTTAGCATAAGTTTCATAATTAATATCTGTAGTTATTTCATATTTACTTATATTATAAGATTTATAAATTATATACCCAATTAAAGAGAATATAACTATAAGTATAATTGTTATTACTATGTACTTCCTTTTCATTTCTTACTTCCTTTAGAAAAAAGAGATTATTTATCTAATCTCTTATAGATTTCATTATTAATTACCTGGTTCTGCTTGACCATTTAGTGAGTTTTTAGGTGGCTCAATACCTTCAGGAATAAATTCACCTTGAGCACTTATTTGAGTAACAAAGTACTTACCTTGGTCTTCATTTTGAGCAGTACTAGTTAAATAGATATATAAGTTAAATGTCTTAGTTTCACCTGCTGGTAAATAAATACCTTCGGCTATTATATGCCCTTCATTATCCTTACTAGTTTCACTATATAATTTTGGTTTAGGGTCAGTTCCGTTTTCAGATATTGCTACTTTTATTTCCGTATCTTCAACTTGAGTACTAAAATCTTCAGATAAATGTGCCATATCATTATATTGAGTAATAGTATTTGCAGTGTTATCTTTCTCTAATTTAATTTTTACATATAAATCCAATGAACCAGTATTTTTTAGTGTGAAAGTATATGGTTTTAATTTTTCCCAATCTTCTTTATTTTGAGGGTCGTCTTGAGGATACACAGGAACATATTTAGTTTCTCCATTTTCATTAGTTTTTCCAATAACATTATCCACATTAGTTAATGTTGAAGTACAATTCACATCTGAACAAAATTGCATATTAACATCTCCAAATGTTATAGCATTTACTTCTCCCTCAGTATCCACCTTAAATATAGCATATGAAAACATTATAAATAATGTAGTTACTAATAACACAGTTAATATGGTTATACTTATTTCTCTTTTTATTAAATTTTCTAATCCCATAATTCTCACCAAAATTTCCTATTCTCAATATTT
>CANRGI010000001.1 GCA_947630095.1 uncultured Bacilli bacterium | reverse complement strand
ATGAATGAAGATACACAAGAAGAGTCCAACACACCATTAAGTAACTATACTGGTTGGAGAGTGCTATCAGTTGATATAAATAATGAAAAAGTTAAACTAATATCAACAGGAATACCATTAAATTATTATTATTATGTTGAAAGTTATAAAACGGAAGATGAATACAAACAGCAGGTAACAAATTTAACTACTAATTTTTTTGGAAGAAAAATTGTTTCACCAGCAGAAGAAAATGAATTTTATCAATGTGGATTTAAAAAAAGTAAAGATGGAGAAAAAATAGAAAATACAACTGAATTGAAACAATTGTTTACAAATACTTTTACAGATTTAGATGAAAATGATTCTCCTAAAATTGAAATTCCAAAAACAAATGATTTTTTTTCAAACCAAGAAAATTTAGAAGAAATTCTATGTGACGGAGAAGATAATTTAACTAAAGGAAACATAATACTTCTAATTTTTAAAAATATATAACTTTCTTTATCTTGAATAGCGTGTCCAGTTTCGTGAGCAGCAACTGCAATAGATGCAACTGAAGTACCGTGATACACATCACTAGAAAGCCTAATTACTTTTCTTTTAGGGTCATAATGGTCAGTTAATGTTCCTCTAGTTTCAACAATTAACATATCATTAAGTTCATTTCTATCTAATATTTTTCTCGCTATGTCATATCCAGTTTGTTTATTAATAGACTGAATATTACTATATTTTCTATATGAATAAGATATATAAAATTGTGCTATAAGAGGTATTATTATAATTAATATTATTCCTAAATTGTCCATACTCACTCTCCTTAAAGTACATTATATCACAAATATTAATTATTAACTAGACTTTGATGTAATTCTCTTATTAAATTATTTATTTTTTTAGCCCCTAAAGTTTTATAATTAGATTTTAATATAATCTTATCTATATCTTCCTTACTTAAATTGTTATTATTTTTTATTATCTTTCTTATATCTTCTTCTTTTAAATCATTTAAAGTAATAGTGTAAGTAAAAGTATTCTCTGTATCTTTATTATTAGTTATAAAGCCTATATTATTTTTTTCTTTAGTTTCTTTAGTGCTAAATACAAATAAAGCATTAGATAAATCTATTTTAGTATTATTAGATAATGTAATCACTCCTGTTTCTAATATATTATTAAATAAATTTTGCACTTTATTATGTGATATTAAATAATCTTCTACTAAAATAATTGATAAAGGAAAGTTTTTAATCTTTTCTAAAATAGTATTTTTTTCGTCATATCCTACATATCCAGCAGGAGAGCCTATTATTTTATTCACACTTGTTTCATTAGTAAAATCACTCATATCTAACTTTATTAAATTTAATTTTAAATATTTAGCATATTCTTCTATTAAATAAGTTTTACCAGTACCCACACTACCTTTTAATAAAATAGATATAGGATTATTACTAGTATTCTTTGTATAATATTCTGTTATACTTGTTAATTTATCAATAGCGTTATTTTGACCGATTACTTTGCTTTTTAAATAACTATTTAATTTCTTTAAATAAGACAAGTCTTCTAATTCATATATAGTACTATTAGTTTTAGTTTCTAATACTTTTTTAAGAGTATTTATAGTTACTTTATTTCTATTATCAACTTTAATATTTTCTATTTTTTTATTTAATTCATTTATTTTTTCTTTAGTAATACTAGCATTAACAAAATCATTACTAATTAAATATATATTTTTTTCTTTATTTAAATTATCTATTTTATTTTTTAATTTATTATAATTATTTTTCTTTTCTATTATACTCGCACTAGCGCACATCTCGTCTAAAATATCTATACTTTTATCAGGTTCATATCTATCTTTAATATATTTTTTAGATAATTTTATTGTTAAATCTAATATACTATCTGGAATTATTACATTATGATATTTTTCATAATCTTTTTTTATTTTCTTTAAAATATATTTAGTTTCTTCACTACTAGGTTCATTAATATAAATTTTTTGAAATCTTCTTTCTAAAGCCTTATCTTTTTCTATAGTAGTTTTAAATTCGTTATTAGTAGTTGCACCTATACATTTAATTTTACCTCTAGCAAGTGCAGGTTTTAATATGTTAGATGCGTCAATTGCGCCTTCAGCCCCTCCAGCACCTACTAAGGTATGTATTTCGTCAATAAAGACTATTAAATTAGGAGAAGTTTCTAATTCTTTAATTATTTTACTTAATTTTTCTTCAAATTCTCCTCTATATTTAGTACCTGATATAACACTTGCTAAATTAAGACTTATTATCTCTTTACCTTTTAAAAATGGTGGTACATTATCATTTACTATTCTTCTTGCTAATTCTTCAACAATAGCCGTTTTTCCAACTCCAGCATCACCTATAAGTATAGGATTATTTTTATTTTTTCTAGCAAGTATTTCTATAACTCTTTCTATTTCTTTATCTCTACCAATAACTTTATCTAATTCATTATTTTTTGCTTCTTCAGTTAAATTAGAACCAAGTTCTTTAATTAATAATACTTTATTTTCACTATTTTTTAAATTTATATTCTTTTTAAGTTTATTTATATCTACATTTAGATTATTTAATATTTTATAAGCATTAGTATCTTTATCTTCTAGTATTTTATAAATTAAAGATGGTAAAGTTATTTCTTCTTCTAAATCATTTTTTTTAATTATTATATCTTCTAATATTTTAAGAAATTCATTTTTATAAAATACATAATCTTTATTATTATTTCCAACAGGTATTTCATTTTTAACTAAATTATAAGTTATTCCTAATTCATTTAGAGTAGGAGTTAAACTATTTTTAGTATTAAGTAAACTTAGTAATATATGTTCTGTCCCTATTAGTTCGTCTTTATTTTCTTTTGCTTCTATTTCACTTGTTTTAAGTATTTTCCTTAATTCTATAGTATATTTGTTCATAAACACCTCTTTCTAATTCTATGATATATTGTGAGATTTAATAAACAAATATACAAAAAAAGAGCATTTTTGTTGCTCTTTAGGTTTATATAAATATTACTACTAATATAATTATAAATATAATAGCAAGTAATTCAAGGATTAATTTCCAACTTGATTTTAACCACTCTTTATATGGAACACCTAAATATTCAAGACCTAAAAGTAACATACTACTAGTAGGAGCGAATAATAAAGTTAAACCATACATAGATTGAGTGACGATTGCAAGATTGTTAATCGCGTCTGAATAAAATGAAGATACATAAGGAACTGTTGCTTGAACTACATAAAGCATATCTATATTTAGTATAGTACTTAATACAGTATTTAAACTTGTAAATATTGCAAAAGTTAAATCTGATATTGTTCCCATTACATTAGTTAAGAAACCAATATTACCTAGACCATTTAACATACCCTCAGCAACTGTATTAAACATAAAGTCAGTTATAGTTACTATATAAGGGTGGTAAGCAGTTAATATTACTATTGAATAAGCAATGATAACTAAGAAAGCAGGTTTTAATACTTTCTTAACACCTCTACCAAATGATTTAAGTGCTTGAGAGAACTTTAAGTTATAAACTTTACTTAAAATTATTGTACCAAGTAATACTAATACTGTAGGTTCATTAAAGAACCAAGTTCCGATACCTTCTTGTCCATCAAGTAAGAACTTAAATATAGTATTATTAAATATTTCAGTTTCCCAAAGATTAGTATGTAAATCTTCAAAGAAAGAAATATCAAATATTCCAGCCCAGTCAAATGTACCAATACTAGTTAATGCTATAATTAAGAATATTACTACTAAAATAGGCCAGAAAGGTTTTTTATTTTGTTTCTTTTCACCTACAAGTAATATTTCGTCTTCTCTTTCTTCATTTTCTTCTTTACTTTCTTCTTCACTATGTTTATTTTCTTTGCAGTCTTTCGCGTGTTTTAATGTAAATGTTAAATATATTACATAACTTGTAAGTAATAAAATTACTTTAGAGAAAAACTCTGTTTCAAAATTACTTCCAGTCGAGTCATTTATATATCCAACTATAGTTGGTGCATAAGTACTACCTATAACACCTATCATAGTAGATACAAACCCTACTAAAAATGCAGTAATACGGTCATAACCCATAAGTAAGATAACTCCACATATAGGTGGTATGATAAAGAATAACATTACACTTAGTCCGAATACACTACTTAATATAGTAAGAATTAATGTAGAAAGTATAATGAATATAGTTTCTTTTCCTTTCATTATTTTTACTATTTTATCTAGCATAGCCCTGTATTTACCAGTTTCAGATATTACTCCGTAAAAACCACCTACAAATAAGATGTATAGAAGTGGTTGTAAGAAGAATTGGAATGATAGGTAAGGGTATTCAATAGCCTCGAATACTGATACTCTTAATAGACCTAAATCTTGTAAACTAGTACCACTAGATATTTGTGTTGCAGGTATTACCCAACTTAATGCTATTAGATACATAAAGATTAAAGTTAATAATTTTAATTTAGTATCTTTTTTAGATGGTTTTATCCAGTATATTATTCCTAATATAAAAAGAATAGTCCAACCAAAAAGTAACATTATAAATCCAGGTGTATTAGGTATAATTATACCTGCGATTATCAATAGTGCTGATAAAACACTTGCAATCAATTTGAACGTCTTGTTCTTTTTCATTATATATTACCTCCTAAACACAATTATACACTAATTATGTCAAGTTTTACAAGTTTTTATGCAGTTTTCACAATAACTTCATATAATTTGGTATAATATATGGTTACAAAAAGAAAAAATTATCAAAAATTTGATAATTTTAATCTAATGGTTTCATTAAAGGAAACAATACTACATCTCTTATAGAAGGCATATCATATATTAACATCATTAATCTATCAATACCAAAACCTAAACCAGAAATAGGCGGCATACCTTGTTCCATAGCAGTTAAGAAAGTTTCGTCTAATTCCATAGTTTCTTCGTCACCTTGTTCTTTTGCTTTTAATTGTTCTTCAAAATTATGTCTTTGTATTTCTGGGTTTACTAATTCAGAATATGCTTTACAAAGTTCAGTACCACAGGCAACTACTTGGAATACATCAATTCTCCTTTCGTCACTATCATTTCTTCTAGCAAGAGGAATTAAAACGGCAGGGTAGTTATAGATTATAGTTGGTTCTATAATATTTTCACGTATTTTCTTTTTATAAACAAAATCTATTATTTGACTAACTGATTTATAATCTTCTAATTCTGCCATAGTAAATAAATTAGTATTAGTTATTTTTTCTTTTAAAGTATTTGCATCATTTACCTCTAAAATATCAAAACCTAATATTTTATTAATTTCTTCACAGTAATTAATCATATTCCAATTATCTTTACCAAAATCTAAAGTATGTCCTTGATATTCTATAGTAGTACTTCCTTTTAATTCTAAAATAAGTGCTTTAATAAAATTAGTATAAAATTTAATATTATCTTCATAATTCCAATAAGCAGCATACCATTCAATTTGGGTAAATTCTTGTAAATGTTCAGTATCCATTCCTTCATTTCTAAAACATTTAGCAACTTCATAGACTTTATCAAAACCTGCTGCTATACATTGTTTTAAATAAGTTTCAGGCGCGATGCGCAAATTACAATCTAAATCTAGGGCATTATGATGTGTATAAAATGGACGAGCACTAGCCCCACATACAGCAGTTTGTAATATAGGTGTTTCTACTTCTAAAAAACCATGTTCATTTAAATATTTATGAATAAAAGCATATAATTTACTTCTACCTAAAAATACATTTCTTGAACTTTCATTAGTAATTAAATCAGTAAAACGTTCTCTATATTTAAGTTCAGTATCTTGTAGTCCGTGAAACTTCTCAGGTAAAGGTCTTAAAGATTTACCTAAAAAAGTAAATTCATAAACTCTAAGAGTTTTTTCTCCAGTTTGAGTTGTAAATATTTCTCCTTTAGCCCCTATAAAATCTCCTGTATCAAAAGAAGATTTAAAAAATGAATATTTATCTTCTCCAACAACATCTATCTTTATTTCTAGTTGCATATCTCCTTCTAAATCTCTTATCCTTACAAAACTAAGTTTACCCATCTTTCTCATAAAGACAATTCTACCTGCTATACTGACATCTTTAGTATCGTCGCTTAATAGTCTTGCTTCTTTTAAAGCGTGAGTTCTCTCATATTTTTCTGGATATGGATTAGTAACTTCACTTATAGTCTTTAATTTTTCTCTCCTTATTATTTCTTGTTCACTTAATTGTTTCATATTTTCCTCCTCAAAAAAAGTTACTCAACAAAGGGGCGATTATTGGTCGCGGTACCACCCTTATTTAGTAACTTATTTAGTTATAACGGCACAACCGACTAAAAGCACTCAAAGGTTTTTATTCATAATAGGCTTATTGCTAGTTTCCATCTTCCTAACTTTCTATTAACAGTTTCTATTATTACTTGTCCTTCTCATTGATTTATGGGTTAATTTTATAATAAAATACTATTTTTGTCAATATAAGTTCATATTAGATAGTATTTTTTTCATATTATCAGTTTCATAATTAATTTTATATCCCCCTAAGTATTCTTTAAGTAATTTTAATTTTTGTAATTTAAGTTTTCTATCGTCAGATTTAATTAAAGAATTAATATAAAAATCTTTTAATAAAGTATTATTATTTTTACTATATTTTAATAAATATTTTTTATTATCATTTTTATTTATTTTTTCTTTTTTAAGTAATAATTTATTTTTAACTATTATTAATGCTTCAGTATTAGTACTAATCTTATTATCTAATCTATCTAGTTCTTTATCTATATTTATATATAAATCGTCTATTAAATTAACTAAATGAGTTTCACTAAATAATAAAGTATCTTTACTAAAAGAAGAAAAATATAATTCTATAAGTTCTTGTAAAGTAGGGTTTTGTTTAAATAGATAACTTTCTAAATCATTACCTCTTTCATTTATTATATTTAATTCTTTATCTATAAATTTATTAAGAGTTATAGGGTATAAATTAAATCTATTTTTTAATTCTTCATAAACTTTATTTTGTTTATCTTGATTATTTAATAAAAATATTAAATTAGATATTGTTAATTTCTTTAAATTCATATTCTTTTTTCCTTTCTATTTATATTATAAGTGGTTATATATTTGTTCAAGGACATTTTGAAAATCTGCTTCTGTATTTGTTTTAACTAATGCTTCTTTATATTCTTTTATATTAGGTATACCTTTTAAATACCATAAAGCGTGTGTTCTAATTTCTAAAAGCGCTACTTTAGAATTAGAGTATTTTTTTAATAATTCATAATGTTTTTTAATCATATCTATTTTTTCTTTATTAGTAGGTTCTTCTATTTTTTTGCCTGTATCTAAAAATTCTACACATTCTTTTATTATCCAAGGGTTACCTAGAGTAGCACGTCCTATCATAATAGCATCACAATTAGTTTCTTCTAGCATCTTTTTAGCATCTAAACAAGATTTAATATCTCCATTACCTATTACAGGAATATTTACTGCTTCCTTAACTTCTTTAATTATATTCCAGTCTGCTTTACCTGAGTAACCTTGAGCCCTAGTCCTAGCGTGTATTGCTATTGCTTTAGCACCTGCTTCTTCTATTTTTTTAGCAACTTCCACTGCATTAATAGTATTCCAACCACTTCTTATTTTAACAGTAACAGGAATATTTACTGCTTTAACCACAGCGCTTACTACTTCTTTTATTTTATCAGGATTCTTTAAAAGGGCACTTCCAGCCTGACTTTTAACTGCAACTTTAGGTACAGGACAACCCATATTGATATCTATTATATCAGGGTGGAAATTTTTTTCTATATATTTAGCACTTTCTACAAAAGAATTTACATCACTTCCAAATATTTGAATACTTATAGGTCTTTCACTTTCATTTATTAAATCTATTGTCTTTTGTGAATTATAAGTTATACCCATACTACTTACCATTTCAGAGTATAATAAACCAGCACCCATTTCTTTAATAATAGTTCTATAACTAATATTAGATACTCCAGCCATAGGCGCAAATACTACTTGATTTTCAATTTCTACATTTCCTATTTTCCACTTCATAACTTTTATTATATATTATATGTATAAAAAAAGTAAATAGGAATTTAATCTATTTACTTTAAAATTTTTATTCAGTTGTTTCTGTCTTTTTAAGATTTAAATTACAAGTTATATTATTTGTAACATCATATACATTTAATATACCACTTTGAAATTCTGTCTTAACATTTTCTCCACACTCTGGAACAACTCCTGTCATACTATATCCTTCGTCAGGTTCAACTACAAATGTTGCTTTTTGTCCTTCAGATACACTTTGTGGACTAGAATATCCAGAACTAATTTTACCACCTGTTACATTAAGTGTTACAGTGTATTTTACTGGTCTAAATATTACAGTACAAACAGTATCATTACTTACACCTGATATTGTAAGTCTACCATTTACATAAGTTCCGTGTTGGTCATTAGTACAAGTAACTGTTTCAAAAGCATAATTTTCTGATGGACTTACTTCAAATTCTACATTAGCGCCATATTTAACTGTTTGGTCTTTAGGTTCAACAACACTTCCAAATTGTGCTGTAACTTCAACTTTATAATCTTTTAAACCAAATTCTACTGTACATATAGCGCCATCTTTAGTAACATTTGATACAGTAACATCATTAGTTTCTTCATTATATTCAGTTTTAATATCATTATTAGTACAACTTATACTTTCAAATTTATAACCTTCTGCTGGTTTAACATTTATTGTTTTATCTTTATTTATTATAGTTTCTAACTTTTCTTCTACTTGACCACTAGGAAGAATACCATTATTTGCTTTAAATGTAACAGTATGTTCTGATTTAATAAAGTATAATCTACAAGTAGAATTTGCTGTTAATTCTGGTGTAAATTCCCAGTCTTCTTCATTCCAAGTACCAGTAACGTTATTAGTGCAACTATATCTATCAAAGTTATATACGTATATTTCTTCAGTATCTCCTTCAAATTCTTCACTATTATTTAATGTTAAAGTTTCTTTTTCAACAATATCGTCTATTTCTTCTCCATCTAAATAATATCTATACGTTACTTTAAAGTCCTTAGGGTCTGTTTCTTTATTTTCTCCTTCATTAGTATCTTTTGGTTTAGTACTTTCTAAATATCCTATAGTACCACAGGCTACACAAGCAATAATAAGGAGTACTAACACTACCATTATTCCTTTATTGCTTTTTGGTTTCTTTTTCATTTTTATTCCTCCAACTTCTATTCTTTTTTACTCTATTATCATTTTATAATAGTTCAGAATTGTTGTCAACTATCTAATTTTACGTTTTGTAATAAATTTTATGACCGACTTCAAGTTTTATTTGACTTTTTGTAATATAGTATTGTATAATGATATACGGTACATTTTTAAATATCTTTTGATATATTGCTGTGGGAAGGCATATATATTAAGGATAAAGTAAGGAGAATTTATATGAAAACATTTATGTTAAGAAAAGAAGATGTTTCTACTAAATGGTTCATAATTGATGCAGAGGGTAAAAATCTAGGTAGAGTTGCTAGTAAAGCAGCACATATTTTACGTGGTAAACACAAAGTAACTTATACACCTCACGTTAATTGTGGAGATGCAGTAATAATTATTAATGCTAGTAAAGTTAATTTAACAGGAGATAAACTAAAGAAGAAAGTTTATTATAATCATAGTGGATATCCAGGTGGTTTGAGAGAAAGAACTGCTGAAGTTATGAAAGAAAAATATCCAGTAGAAATGGTAGAAAGAGCAGTAAAAGGTATGCTACCTAAAAATACACTAGGTAGAGATATGTTTAGAAATTTATATGTTTATGCTGACGAAAATCATAAACATAGTGCTCAAAAACCTGAAAAAATAGAATTATAGGAGGAACTATGGCAGATAAAAATATTTATAGTGCAACTGGAAGAAGAAAAAGAAGTGTTGCTAGAGTTAGATTATATAGTGGTAATGGTAAAATTACTATTAATGGTGTAGATGTTAATGATTATATGCCTTACGATACTTTAGTAATGGACTTAAAACAACCATTAGTACTTACTGGTACAGAAAAAGAATTTGATGTAGAAGTAACAGTAACAGGTGGTGGCTTTAGTGGTCAAACTGGCGCTATTAGATTAGGTATTGCTAGGGCTTTACTTGAAGTAAATAGTGAAGCATACAGACCTACTTTAAAGGGTACTGGTATGGTTAGTAGAGATGCTAGAATTAAAGAGCGTAAGAAATATGGTCTTAAAAAGGCTAGACGTGCACCTCAATTTAGTAAGAGATAATTTTCTTTTAAACCTTTTAAACCTAGAGTTTATAAGGTTTTTTTGTTATTTTTTCTTGACACTAAAAATCTATAAGAATATAATATAGATGTAATAATTTTTTGAAGGAGCAAAGAAATGAAAATTGATATGAAAGAACCTACACAAACATTATTTTGCTTGGGGGGGGTTACTAAACATAATCGTTCTCATTTTTATCGTGGCACATAATTTTATTATGTGTCTTTTTGCTTTGTCTTAAAATAGAAAGGAGAAAAGAAAATGAAAAAATTGTTACTTATTTTATTTAGTGCAGTCTTAACATTAGTAACACTAAATAATCTTAATGCTTTAGAAGAAGGGAGGGATAATGGAGTCTCAATAATTGCAAATACTAATACAGTAAATATAGGTACTTGTGACGACTATACTTTAAATATTGATAATATTATAACTGCTAATAAAAAAGATACACTTGATTTTAACGATAAAGTTACTATTAAGTTAGTATATAAAGATGGTTGTGAAAAAACTAATGTATTTATTACTAATGAAACACTAAAATTAGCAGTTAGTAATAAAGTAATATTATCATTTGATGCTTACAATGAAAGTGGTAAATTCTTATATAACTGGGATAGTATTATGCCAACTAGTGAAAATGTTGTAGATGGTTTTAAAAATGAAAATAATTTAACTGTTTATACAAATGAATTATCAACTCCACAAAAAGAAGTTTTTGAAAATGCTAAAGGTTTTAGAGTTCATTTACTAGCAAATGGTCTTAAGCCACCTGGAGAAAATACAATAACTTTAGATGTAAAAGATTATTTTAACCCTGGAGATTATGTAATAAATTACAATTGTTCAGCAGGAAAAAATGATTGTACACCTGGTATGGTTTCTGGTGAAGGAGAAATAATTGGTGTATATAAAGTAAAAGAAGATGGTACTGTAACAGTAACTTATACAAATAATTATGGTGACGATGCTGTATTAGTTAAATTTAATGGTTATGACTATACAAATGCAATTAAACCATCAGATGCAACTGCTTTTGGAAGCGCTATGGAAGCAGCAATAAACGCAAATGAAGCAATTAAAGAAGAATTACCTGCAACTGGTTATTATTATTACATAAGTACTATAGGTGCTAATGATTTTTATGGAGAAGATAAAACTTTAGTAGATAGTAAAACAGAAGAAGGATTTAATTTCAAAAAGTATTTTCAAGTTCGTTTATCAATAAGTGATGGAACTGGATATTATAGTACTAAATTAGATAAATTATTAACTCCACAAAAAGTAATATTAAAAGTTAATGGTTTACTTGAAGGACTAGAAGAAGGACACGCTAGAGATTATTATGTAGTTAGTGTTGTTGATGGAGAAGTTAAAAAAGTTCCTGCAACATTAAATTTTGATGGAACTGCTATCGAATTTGAAGTAACTAACGCTGGAGTAATCGGAATAGGTTATATAGACTCTCCTATCATATATGAATACAAAATAGAAGATAACACAATTACTTCTGGTAATGATTTCTCAAGTGTAGTAAATAATACTTTAGCAGGAGAAAAATATCAAGAAATAATTGGAGAAAACCCTGCAACTGTAACTTTAAGTAGTGAAGAAATAGAATTAGATAATAAAACTAAAAAATTATTCACTGATGCCTTTAAAGAAGGTACTATAAGTAAAGCATTAAGTATAAAAATTAATCTTAATGTATTAGGTAAAGACTATGAAATAGCAGACTTAACAAGTGAAATAGAAATACTTGCTTACTTACCAGAGTTACCTAGTGTAGCAAAAGGTTATGAAAGAAAATACTATATTTTAAGAAATCACGAAGGAAAAGTTGAAAAATTAGATGCAACTTTAACAAGTGATGGAAAAGCATTAAAGTTTAAGAGTGATAAATTTAGTGAATACGTTATTGCGTATGTAGATACTTTAATTAATAACCCTAAAACTGGAGATGCAATTTCTACTTATATAGTTATTGGATTAACATCTTTATTAGTTATTGGTATTGGTTTATATTTAGTAAAAAGAAACACTAATAAAATATTAGTAAAATAATTGCTTTTTCTAATTTCTCTTCTTAAACGATTACTAAATAACGAAAAAAACAGTAAAACTTAAATTGTTTACTGTTTTTTTATTATCTTCTTCTTATTCTATCTTGATATTTAGTTATTGGAGTAATTATTATCATATTTCCATCATTAAGTTTAATTGAAATAGTTTCTCCTACTTCATAACCATAACTACTAGGGTATTGTTCATTTATCATACTAAGTTGATTATTTAAACTAGTGTAATTCGAGTTTATAGTTTTTATAAATAATTCTTGATAAGGTAGTTCTTCTTTATTACTATGTTTTGATAATGTAGCAGAGATTTTTACACTATCATAACTTACCTCAGTTATATCTAAATTATCTATACTCCAACCAGCCTGTTTATTATATTCACTTTCTATCGCATATAATTTATGCGCAATTGCTTCACTATCTTTATCAACTATTCTAGTAAAAGTTTCTGTGTATGTAACGTCGTCCATCATTTACCTCCTAACTAAATAATATCATAAAAGACTTTATAATTCAATCTAGTTAGATTTTTAATTTACACTATTAATAATAGTTATTTTTTTATTTTCTGATAATTATGTGAAAAAAGCAATAAAAGTCTAGTTAAAATAATTATTTTGTGGTAAAATTTTTTATAGGTGACGAGGGTTGGCAAATAAAGTATTTAAAAATTTAGATGAACAAATCAACATATTAATTGATAAAGGACTAAAAATAAGTGATATTGAATATACTAAAGAAGTCCTTTTAAGAGAAAATTATTTCTTTTTAATGGGTTACAGACACGTATTTTTAAGAAAAGATACATCGAGAAAGTTTAAAGAAGGAACTACATTTGAAGAAATATATAGTCTATTTGTATTTGATAGAATGTTTAGGAATATAATCTTTAAGAATATTCTAATAGTAGAAAATAACTATAAATCTATTTTAAGTTATGTTTTGAGTAGGGAATATGGTTATAAAGAAAGAGATTACTTAAATGTTAAAAACTTTGATAATGATAAAAGTAAAATGAGGCAGATTAATGATTTAATAAGAAAGATTAAACGTCAACTGCGAATAAATGGTAAAAGCCATATGGCAACTAATCACTATTTAGAAAATTATGGTTATATACCTCTTTGGATAGGTGTTAAAGTTATTAGTTTTGGTATTATGAGTGAGATATATAGTGTACTTAAAATGCAAGATAAAATAGAAATTGCTAATATTTATAAAATAGATGTTCCAGATTTAATAGTGTATTTACCTATACTTGCTAATTATAGAAATTTATGTGCTCACGAAAACATATTATTTGATAATTTTACACAGAGAGTTATTCCTGATACTAAATATCATAATTTACTAAATATTGATAAAACTAATGAAGAATATGTTTATGGTAAAAATGACATCTTTGCCCTTATTATAATACTTAAAAGATTACTTAGACCAGTAGACTTTAAAATGATGATGAATGAAATAAATTATGAAATAGATAAACTTACTGGGTTACTTCATACAATAAAGATAGACGATATTTTAGATAAAATGGGTTTCCCACCTAATTATAGAGATATAATGTACATTGAATAGGAGATGGATAAAAGTGAGAAAGAAATTTATATATTGTTTAGGAGTTTTAATAGCGTTTATTTTAGGTGTACTTATTATGTGCGCAGTTATATATAAGTATCCTAATGAAGTAGTTAAAACTATAACAGAAAAAAATGTTAGTATAACAGATACAGGAATAGCAGAAGCGGTAGAAAAAATAGAAAGCGCGACTGTTGTTGTACAAGTATATGAAAGAGATACATTACTTGGTACTGGTACTGGTTTTGTATATGATAAAGACGATAAATATGCCTATATTATGACAAACCATCACGTTATAGAAGATGCTGGAGATATAAAGATAACTTATAGTGACGATAGTGTTACTACAGCGTCTATTGTAGGTAGTGACGAATATGCAGATATAGCAGTATTAAAGGTAGATAAAGATACTATATTAAATGTTGCCACTTTAGGTAAAAGTGAAGATGTTAGAAAAGGAGATACTGTATTTACTATAGGAAGTCCTATGGGAATAGATTTTAAAGGAACAGTCACAAGAGGAATACTAAGTGGAAAAGATAGATTAGTTTCTGTTAGTTTAAGTGGTGGACAAAGTGACTGGATAATGAACGTAATGCAAACAGACGCGGCAATTAGTCCTGGTAACAGTGGTGGACCTTTATGTAATGTAAATGGAGAAGTAATAGGTATAAATTCATTAAAGATAGTTGAAGATACAGTAGAAAGCATAGGTTTTTCTATTCCAATAGAAGACGCAATAAATTATGCTAATGACCTAAGGAATTATGGCTCTATTAGTAGACCTTATATAGGTGTTAGTATGGTTAATGCAAGTAGTAGAATGCAATTACTTTCTGCAGGTATTAGACTTGATAGTGATATTTTAGCAGGTGTAGTTATAGTTGATGTAGAAAATAATAGTCCTGCAAGTGATGCTGGTTTAACTAGTGGAGATGTCATAGTTAGAGTAGGAGACGACGAAGTAACAGACATAGCAGAATTTAGATATAGACTTTATAGTTATAATCCAGACGACAAAGTAACACTTACTATAATTAGAGATGGTAAGAGTAAAGAAATTAAAGTAAAACTTGGAAGTAATAGTTAGGTTTCTAACTATTTTTCTTTATATAAAATGTCTAGTGTATGACTAGATACTAGTAAAATGGTTAAATTAATAGTATAATGTTATTGTAAATAGGTGAAAATATGAAAAAATGTGCAATTGTATTTAATCCAGAAAGTGGAAAGCCAAAAGATAAAAAAGATATTCTAACTTTACCAGCACTACTTAGTGTAAATAATTATGAAACTATAATGTGTCCAACTACCAAAAGGGGAGATGCATCAAGAATAATAAAAGAATTACCTAATGATATAGACTTAGTTATATGTTGTGGTGGAGATGGAACTCTTAATGAAAGTGTAAGAGGTAACCTACTAAGAAGAAAAAAAATCTTAATGGCCCATTTACCAGTAGGAACAGTTAACGATGTTGGTACAATGTATGGTTTTACTAAAAATACTATAATTAATGCCCAAATGTTACTTAATGGTAGTATAAAAAATATTGATGTATGCTTAATTAATAAAAGACCTTTTGTATATGTCGCTTGTATAGGTAGTTATGTAGATGCTTCATATAATACACCTAGAAATTTGAAAAAGCGCTTCGGTCGCTTAGGGTATGTTATGAACGCTTTATACGAACTTAAAGATAAAGTTAAACTATTTGATTTAACCTATGAAGTAAATGGTAAAAAAGTAACAGGAACTTACTCATTTGTATTTGTAACTAACACTTGTAGAATGGGAGGAATAGACCATATTTATAATGATGTTAAGTTAGACGACGACGAATTTGAAGTAGTCCTATGTACTGCTAAAAGTAAAGCAGAACTCTTACTAATTGGAAGTAAAATCTTAGCAGGAGAAATTAAAAACATGCCAGGGTTAGAATATTATAGAACTAATAAATTCAAAATTAAATTTGATAAAGTTCCCCCTAGTTGGGTAATTGATGGAGAAGAATACTCTCACGAAGAAAAAGAATTTGTATTTTCAATAAATAAAGATATTAATATGATGTTACCAAAAAAGAATATAGTTAAATTGTTTACATCTTTAGAGAATTATGAGGAAATGGAGGAATAAAATATGGTTATAGTTGGTAGAGATAGAAATGGAAAATTAGATGTCGATAAGGAAAGTAAAGCAATTAAATTTTTATATGGAAATAGTTTTGGAAGAATGTTAGCAAAGTTACTTTCTTATCCTTTTTGTTCACAACTTGCTTCAATGTTCTTAAAAAGTCCTTTAAGTGATTATATGATAAAAGATTTTATTAAAGAAAATAATATAGATATAAATATGTTTACTAGAACAGATTTTAAAAGTTTTAATGATTTCTTTACTAGAGTTAAAAAGCCAGAATGTATGAATATAAATAAAGATGCAAATATATTTATAAGTCCTTGTGATGGTAAAGCATTAGTATATAAAATAAGTGATAGAAATGATTTTAAAATAAAAAATTCTTATTATACAGTAGGAGATTTATTAAATGGAGATCCTATAAGCGCTAAATATCACGATGGATATATGATTATAATAAGATTAAGACCAAAAGACTATCATAGATATATTTATATAGATAATGGAACTAAAAGTGGAAATATTTATATAAAAGGTGTACTAAACACAGTAAGACCAATAGCGCACGAAACAGAACCAGTATATAAAAGAAACTCAAGAGAATTTACTGTATTACATACTGAAAACTTTGGAGATGTCGTACAAATTGAAGTTGGTGCTATGCTTGTCGGTAAAATAAAAAATTATCACTCTGCTGAGTGGCCATTTAAAAGAGGCGACGAAAAAGGTATGTTTGAGTTTGGTGGTTCTACTATAGTTTTATTAGTTGAAAAAGATAAAATAGTAATAGACGAAGACATAATAAAAAATACTAAAGAAGATGTAGAAACTTTAGTTGAAATAGGTTCAAGAATAGGTAGAAAAGCAACAAATGAAGATATAATAAATAATGAAAGAGAAAGAGCAATAGAAAGAGAAAAAATGGCCATAGAAGAAGTTAGTTTGAAAGAAGATACTCCTGAAACAACTGAAACTAATACTACAACTACAGAACCTACTATAGTGACTACTGAAGCAACAACGCCTACTGAAACCACTCCTGAACCTACTGATGTAGTTCTAGCAAAAGAAGAAACACCTGTTAATAATGAAAGTGCAACTCCGCCTGTAGTAGAAAATGAGACTACAACAGAAACACCTCAAGTAACAAATGAACCAGAAATCGAGCAAGGTTTTGAAGTGCCACCACTAGACTATATGAATAATTATAATCAAAATAATAATAATCAAAACAATAGTTAAATTCACAGGAAATTAATTCTTGTGTTTTTTTCTTGTGAATAAGTAATGAGTTATTAAGAGGCTAATTACTGAATAAATAAAAGCAAATATAACATCTATTAACAAATGTTGATGTACTAATAATGTAGATAAAATTATTAATAAGAAATATATTAGTATTAATGTTTTAGTTTTAATATTTAATTTAGTTTTTAAAATATAATAAGAAATAATAAAAGAAAATAAACAATGTATTGATGGTAAACAATTTACTGCTGGATTATCTATTTTATAAGTTAAATTTAAAATAAATGAAGTTATATTATCTACTTTTATATTAGGTCTATTTATTATAGTAGGATAAATTATAAAAGTTAAATTAGATAGTATTATTGAAATAATTAAAGATTTAATAAGTTTTCTAAATAAATTATAGTCTTTTTTATAAATTATAAAAGATATTATAAAAATAAAAGGATACCAAGAATTATAGATAAATACAAGTGTTGGTATAAATGGAAAAGTAATTTTAGGTGTTATGAAGTTATAATTAAGATTTATTTGTTTAGTTATAAAGTATAGAAAAGCATTTAAAATTAAAACTAATAACATAGGTTTTAAAAAGTTAATATATTTTTTCATATTATCTTTCAGGAACTCTCATATTTGGATATACTTCTTTTAATCTTTCGTCAGTATATACTTTATCACATATTTTACCTAATATAGTAACAGGTGGCTTTCCATCTCTTCTCATACTTTGTCTAAAAACAGCAGCGCCTGATATAAAAGCATCAAAAGTTATAAAAATTATTAATGGATATATTACTATTTCTTTTACCATATAAGGTGTATTATTTATAATTTTAGTAATGAAAGGGTATAAATATTTAGTAAATATTAATGTCATAATTCCCCAAAGTAACATAATAGGAATAGTAGTTCTACCATTTATATCTAAAGGATATCTAGTATAATTCCAACTAATAGTGCCTATAATTTTTTCTTGTAAGAAACTTATTAAATATTCAAAAGTTCCACATATTAAAGCACCATAAAGAATAACTTTATACCATTTATAATCTTTTTCAGCAAAAACTAAAGTCATAAGTACAGCACCAAGACCATAAACAGGACTAAATGGTCCATAGATAAAACCACGTCTTACTTCCCAAAAAATAGACCCATCTCTTAAGTAGTGTCTAACTAAATTTAATATCATTTCGTAATAATTTCCCACCACAGAACCTATTACAAATATTAAAAATAGTTTTTTAAAAGTTATATTCCTACTATTTTTCTTTTTATTCTCTTTCATTATTCCTTTTTTCTCCTTTACTTATTTATTATATCACGTTATGAAATAAGTTATCAACTTTTATAATATCATATTATTTTTAACTTAAATATTTACAAAATTCTGTTCGTGTGATATATTTATACAGGGAAGTGAAGTATGAAAAGTCTTATACAACAATTTAGTGATAAAATATATCCATATCATATTAGTATGGGTAGATATTATCAAAAAGAAGATATAGAATTTATAAGTAAATTAAACGGGCATTTATTTGATACCTATTCTTTTTCTATGACTGATTATTTTAGAGGAATAACTAATACTATTAATATTTCTATGAAAGAGGCTAATATAATTGCTTATAATTGTACTTGTGAAGATTTTAAGTCTTTTCACTCTTGCGAACACGTCGCAGCTGTTATAATTAATTATGAATATTTAATGAGTTTTAATACTGAAGATTATTTAAAAAATAAATCTAGTCAAATAATAGATATATTTTCTAAAAGAAAAAGTGGAGTAAAAAAGAAATTAAAAGTAGAATATGAAATAAACGGAGATGTAGTAGATTATGGGCACTCACACAATTCTTTAAAGTCAGGACTATTATATTTAACTGATATAACATTAAAAATTAAAATAGGTATAGATAAAATGTATTTACTTAATAATAAATTTTCAAGATTTGTATTAAGTTATGAAAATGGTGGAGAAGTACCTTTTGGTAAATCATTTATATATGATGCTTCTAAATATTATTTTGACGATACTGACAAGAAGATATTAGATTATTTAATAAACAAAAACCCATTTAAATTATTTATTGATTATAATGACCTTAATATTATTTTAGATATGTTAAAAGAAAAAGATTTTTTTTATAAAAATATTTTAATAAGAGGTATTAGTGATATTTCTCCTTTTAGTGTTAAATTAAGTAAAAAAGAAGATAAATATGTATTTGCATTTAATATAGATTATGACGATATGGTTATACTTACAAGTAATTTAAAGTATATTTATACTAATGGTAAAATATATAAATTAAGTAAAGACTATAGAAACCTTTTTGAAGCCTTAAATAAATCAAGAATAAGTGAACTAGTATTTGAAGAAAGTAATTTAGATAACTTCTGTAAAGGAATATTACCTATAGTTAGAAATGATTTAGTTATAGACGAAGAATTAAATAATAAAATAAATTTAAGTAAGGCAGATGCTAAATTATATTTTGATTTAAATAAAAATGATGTAGTATGTAATGTTAAATTAGAATATGGCAATGTTTCTTTTGATTATTTTGAAGAGGAAAAGTCTGTATTAAGAGATGTAGATTTTGAAAATGAAATTTTAGAGCATCTATATAGTTATGGTTTTAAAATAGAAAAAAATAAATTTATAATAGATAATGTAGAATTAATAGTAAATTTAATAAATATTGGTTTAGAAGAATTATCTAATCTATATTCAGTTTACACATCTACTTCATTTAAGAGTGTTAAAATAAAGAATAATGTTAAAGTTAGTAGTACTTTTTCTATAGGTAAAGATAATATAATGCACTACGAATTTGATTTAGACGATATTACTGATAAAGAATTTGACGAATTAATAAGTGCCTTTAGAAAGAAAAAGAAATATTATAGATTAAAAAATGGAGACATAGTTAATTTAGAGCAAGATAGTATAAATGAACTTAATGATTTAATGGAAAATTTAGACTTTGATAAAAGTGGTTCTATAGGAAAATACCAAGCAATATATTTAGATAGTTTAAAAAGTAATCGTAAGTTAGGTATTAAAACAGATAATTTATTTGACGAATTTATAAATAATTTTAATAAATATAAAGATGCAACTATAAATTTTAATAAAAAAGATAAAGAAATACTAAGAGGTTATCAAATAGATGGTATAAAATGGCTTTATACTATATGCAAATGTGACTTAGGTGGTATTCTTGCAGACGAAATGGGTTTAGGAAAATCTATTCAAACAATATATTTAATAAAAGAATTACTTAAAGAAGATAAAAATAGTAAATTTTTAATTGTATGTCCGACTGCACTAGTATTTAACTGGGTTAATGAATTTAATAAATTTGGTAGTGAAATTAATGTAAAAGTTTTAGTAGGCGCAAAAGACAGTAGAAAAAAAATATTAAAAGATAGTAGTGTAGAAGTATTTATTACTAGTTATGGTGTGTTAAGAGAAGATATAGAAATGTATGAAGGCAGTCAGTTTAGAGTATGTTTTATAGACGAAGCACAAAATATAAAGAACCCTAATGCTGGAATAACAAAGTCAGTAAAGCAAATAAATGCACTTACTAAATTCGCTCTTACTGGTACTCCTATAGAAAATTCTATTTCAGAGTTATGGAGTATATTTGATTTTATTATGCCAGGGTTCTTGTCAAACTTAAGTAAATTTAATTCAAGATATAGATTTGGAGAAATAGACGAAGAAGCAGATAAAAAACTAACTAATTTAAACCAAATGATAAGGCCTTTTATAATGAGAAGACTTAAAAATGATGTACTTAAAGATTTACCTCCTAAAATGGAAAATAATATTTATATAGATTTAGGAGAAAATGAGAAAAAACTTTATGCTAGTGAAATAAAAAGAGTACAAAAAGAAATGGAAGAAATGTTAGAATATAGTGATTTTAATAAGTCAAGATTTCAAATTTTATCTTTGCTTACTAGATTAAGAGAATTATGTATAGACCCTAAACTTGTATATGAAAATTATAAAGGAGAAAGTTTAAAAATAGAAAATTTAGTAAAAGTAGTTAAAGAAATTATATTAAATGGACATAAGATACTTATATTTTCTAGTTTTAAAAGTGCCTTTCAAATAGTTAGAGAGAAATTAAAAGAAAATGATATAAGTTATTATACAATAGATGGAAGTGTAAGTGGAAAGAAAAGACAAGAGTTAGTAGATAAATTTAATAGTGATAATACTAATGTATTTTTAATAACTTTAAAAAGTGGTGGAACGGGTTTAAATTTAACAAGCGCAGATGTTGTAATTCATTTAGATTTATGGTGGAACCCTCAAGCAGAAAATCAAGCAACAGATAGAACCCATCGTATCGGGCAAACTAAAACAGTGCAAATTATTAAGTTAATAGCAAGAGGTACAATAGAAGAAAGAATATTAGACTTACAAAAGAAAAAGAAATTATTAAGTGATAAATTAATAGAAAATTCTGATGGAAATATTGCCGATTTATCTAATTTAACTGAAAAAGATATAAGGGATTTACTTAAATATGAAAATGAATAAGGTTGACTTTAAAGAGAAAAATTTATAAAATAAATATTAAATAGGAGGTAAAATATGAAATTATATAAATGTGAAAAATGTGGTAATGTAATATGTTTAATGGAAGGAGATGCTTCACATATAAGATGTTGTGGTGAAGAAATGACTGAGTTAGTTCCCAATAGCATAGATGCTTCAAGTGAAAAACACGTGCCTTATGTAAAAATAGATGGAGATAAAATTTATATAAGCATTGGCGAAGTAGAGCACCCAATGGAAGAAGACCATTTTATAGAGTGGGTAGCCGTAGTAAGTGATTTAGGATTAAGTTTGTTTAAATTTGTTCCAGGAGACGAACCAAGCATAGCATTACCTTATAGAAAAGGTAGTACAGTTTATTCATATTGTAATAAACACGGATTATGGAAAAAAGAAACTGAATAAATAATACAAAAAAGTCCTTGTTGGGCAAAATTTCTAGTATTACTGGGTTAGATCATATTTCTAATATTCAATATGCTTTAAAGAATAATATATATTATATAAGGTGGGAAAATGACAAATAAAGAGAAAGAAATTCAAGATGTTTATAAAAAATATGGAACAAAAGCATTGAAAGATTGCAAAAATATGAGCATTGAAGAAGAAAAAAAGTATATAGATGAAAATGAGCCTAAAATGAAAGAAGAAATAAGAAAAATAATAGAAAAATATGAAGCACTCAAGAATAAATAGAGTGCTTTCATTAAACACTACTTTGTAAGTAGTGTACTAGTGATATTTTAAATTTGAGTAGCGCAATTGCGTGTTAGTGTAAGATGCTACAAATCTATGAATAATATTGCATAAATCATAGCAGAGTTTTAAAAAATGAACTAACAATGATATCAACTATAATATTTTAATAAAAAATTGAACATCTTTTAAATATGATATGAAATAATAAAAGTTATCACGACGAAAAGAACTAAGCATCAATATTTTTTTAAAAAATTCGGTCAAATATGAAAATTAAATTTATTTCAATTTCTTTTGACAAAATTAAGAGGTATAGATTATAAATATATATATGAATTTGATAGAAATAAAAAGCCAAAATTGAAAATGCCTTTATTTGATAATGAAGAATTTGGTTTTGAACACATTAAAAGTATTCAATATGCTATTGAACATAATATTTTATATAAGAGGTGGAAGAATGAATAAAGAAGAACTTGAATGTGAGTGGCAACAAGAATTAAGAAAAATAATAGATTACCATAGTAAAAAAATAAAAAATATGACACAAGAGGAAGAATGGAAATATTTAAAAGAAAACAAAGTGGAGGAAGAAATAATAAAATTAAAAAATAAGTATTATGAAAAATATGAAGCACTCAAAAATAAATAGAGTGCTATGTTTAAATTTCCAATTTCTAATCTTCTAGTTTAGTGGCTATTTTAGATAATACACACGTTATTAAAAACATAATTATTAATAGAATTATTCCTATTGATATCATATTTCCTTCTCATTTGACATATTTTTCAAAATATAGTATAATCTATTTATAGAAATTGCCTTAGCTCCGCTTGGAGCCGTAGTCAATTTCTTTTTTATTTATTTTTAATAATTAATTTAATATTATGAATTTTAGATATTTTATAAAAATCTTGAAAAAAGAAATTAATTCTACCAAGTTCACTAGAAGAAACCCAGTCCTTCCCTTTATTTATAGTTTTAGCAAATTCAGTTTGAGTTAGTCCTGTATTTTGTCTAATAAATTTTAAAGTATCCCCAGGTTCAAAATCATTAGCAATGAATTTCACATTATCCCTCACTTTCAATAGAAGATACTTCTAGTTGTAAATTTAATATTTTTAAAATATTTAATAAATCATTAAAATAAAATTTAGTTATTCCTTTTTCATTATTATATACCCAAGTTTTAGATTTACCTATAAGTTTAGCAAACCCGCTCAAAGATAAACCAGTACTTTTTCTTAATAAAGTTAGAACTTGGCTAGGTTGATAATTAGAAACATCTATGCTTATGTCTTTCATTTTATTCCCTCTTTTCAAATATAATTATCTTTCTTTTAATTTCTTTATAACTCCTTCTTCATTAAAGAAACTATTTACTTTATCAACTAAAACTCTATCAATTCTTTCTAATTCATTTAAAGTTATAGTTTCTCTAATACTTTCATAATAAGTTTCAACAGGTAAATTATTTTTGTTAATCTCTACTGTTTTTTTCTCTTTTTCTAATTCTAATAATAATTTTTGCATTTCTTCTAAATAATTAGTATCAAATACATTTTTAGAATATTTTTCTATCTTTTCTTCTAAACATTTAATTTTATCTATTTTTTCTTCTTTAGGTGGCATAAGTAAGTAATCAATTGCGTTTATATTTCCGTCAAGTACTAAATCAATATATTTTATAATTTTTGGATACTCATATTCTACATACTCAAAAGTATAGTAATCAGTATTACCATAAAAATCTTCTCTTGTAAATGATAGTTTACTAGTTACAAACTTTATATTTTCTCCTTTAGGCGAACATACAATAGGTAAAGGATTAGTTTTAACTATTCTTCTAATACTACATTGATTTATAATATTTTCTCTTAAATTTTCTAACTCCTCTTTATTAATTTTTACTTCATATTTTATTATTTCATTATTATTTTTCTTAAAATATAACATAATTTTCTCCTCACTTTACTTTTTTAAACATATATACTTTAGCAGGTTTCTTACCATTAAATATAATCTTTTTATCTGTTTCTTCTATCATAGATGTATTAAGTAATTTCTTTCTAAAGTTTCTTCTATCATATTTTATTCCCATTATTGCTTCATAAGTTTTTTGTATTTCTGGAATTGTAAAACCATTTGGAAATAAAGGTAGTAGTATATCACCTTCAAAAATTAATTTTTGAAGAGTTTTTAAAGATGTATCAATTATCTCTTTATGGTCATAAGCAAGACTAGGTAATTTTTCATTTATAGGAAACCATTTAGCATCTTTTGTCTTTTCTGTGACTTTATTAAGTAGATTTTTTTCTTTATCAATTACGCCTACATAAGAAATAGCAACCATACGCATTATTGGACTTCTATTGACTTTGCCGTGAACATTAGATAAATATAGGTGTGTATTTTCTATTCCTGTTTTTTCTTTGATTTCTCTATTTAGCCCATTAATTAAATCTTCATTATTATAAAGTGCACCACCTACTAAAGCCCATTTATCTTTATACGGTTCATTAGTTCTTTTAATTAATAGAATTTTAACTATGCCCTTATCTACAGTAAAAATCGCTCCAATAACGTGTATTCCCTGATTTCTATATAGAGGATTATTCTTTTCCATCTTTATCACTCTCATTTTAAGTATAAGTGTATTTTGTACACTTGTCAACGACAAAAATATTTTATGGCAGAAGTGGACTTAATTCCATTTTTGCCGTTGATTTTTTCCATTAATTATTATATAATCTAATAAAAGG